>SACC01000243.1 GCA_009928745.1 Clostridia bacterium | reverse complement strand
ATTTTTAACAGTGCTGGGTATGGTTAACTCATACAATGTTGTTACATTGTTGAATGCGGTTGAACTGATTGCGGTTATCGGCAGACCGTTGACATAAGCAGGTAATACAACACTGACATGACCGCCTTTAACGCTGCTCCTCAAGCCTGCAACTGTATATTCTGTTGCCAAAGCGTTAAGCGTAAGCACCAAATATTGAGGATTAATAGTGGAATTGTATTTTACATAATCCGAATAAAGCACGCTGTCCACAAAGTAATTCTTTATCTTGCCGTTGGACGGACCGAATACCTTGCTTTCGCGCGTATTTCTCGTCAAAATTCCCGTTCCGATACTGCTTACATCTCCCTCAAAATATAGTTCGGTAAGCATAGGATTGCGGATAAATGCGTAATTACCTATCGTGATAACGCTCTTAGGTATCGCAATAGAAGTCAGCTTCGTCATATACGCGAAGGCGTAGTTACCTATCGTGGTAACGCTTTCGGTAAGGGTGACACTGGTTAGCGTAGTATTATTAAGGAAGGCGTTCTCGCCGATTTCCTTTACGGGATAAAAGACTACTTGATTATTTTCAATAGAATATATAACGCTAGGTATAATTATTGAGGTAGCCATACCGTTGTACTTAGTAACAACATAATAATTGTTTACATTATCAAATACGTATTCGATATCCTCCATAGTCCACTGATAGAAGAAGGATTGAGATAAGCTGTTGAATCTTATCTTCATTGTTTGGCAGTAAATGCTGAGATAACTCTGTATCGGATCATCTTCGCCGAGAGCTATCCTTGTAGCGGGACCGTAAACTGTCAAATTACTGTTAATGATTGTTCCGTCAGTATTAGTAAATGCGTTAATATCCACACCGCTTATTCCGCTAGGGTCAAAATTTACAATATCTCCCTTAAAGAATACTGACGCAAGATTAGTACATCCTGCAAAAGCTCTTGCGCCGAGCTTATTAAGCGAAGCGGGGAGCGTAATGGTTGTAAGTCGGCTGCAATTAGCGAAAGCGCCGATACCGATATTAATGCCGCCCTGCATATATATGGATGTGAGTCTTAAAGAATTCTTGAACGCATTTCTGCCGATCGTATGAACGCTTGAAGGTATGCTGATACTTATCAGATTGGAATTCTCAAAAGCGCTTTCCGCTATCTCGACTACCGCAACCCCGTTAACCGAAGCGGGTATTACAATTCTTGATATGCTGTTGCCGGATACATAATTGGCAAGACCTATTACTATGAGTCCGCCGCCTGCTGCATCGACATACAATATATTGCTGTCGGGATTAGCTATCTCGCAAGTTATTCCATAAGTCGTGTTAAAATAACCCGCGATATTGCTGTTAAGATTACTAACAATGACCGAAGCCGAATTGTTGATGTTGGTAAACGCCGCGCTGCCAATTAATATTTCGCCGTTAACTACTCGGATATCGCCGCCAAAATATATGTATTTCAGCTTGACGCAGTCATAGAAAGCTTGTGTGCCTATCGCTTCAACTGTGCTAGGTATATAGATACTCAATATTTTACCCATTGAAGGACTTAATCCTGTCTCCGAGAAAGCGTTATCGCCGATAACTGCGACCTTATAACCGTTAATATACGAGGGAATTAGCAGTGATATATTATCCCTGCCGAATCTGAACAATTCGTCTTTTGTGCCGATTATTGATACTACGCCCGCGGATATTTCCACATTGAAATGCTTCGCAGATTCGCATATAACGAAGCTGACGCTATTATTTTCACAGAATAATTCCAGTTGCTCGCCTTTGGGGCTGTATACTACAACATTGTTGCTACCGCTAAATGCCTGCGCGCTAAGATATGTCAAATCGCTCTCAACATAGAAGGAAACAAGGTTGGTGCAATTGCCGAAAGCATAATCGAATACATTCATAATTTCCGCGTTAAATGTTACGCTGAACAACTGATAACAGCCGTAAAAAGCATTAGTATGTATTTCTCTCACATTGCCGTTGAATACCACGCTCTGTATATTGCCGTTGCCAGAGAAAGCATAGCCTAATACGCTGGTAACTGTATTAGGTACGGTGTATCTTGCGTTTTGATTGTAGGGCATATATACAACAAGCGCTGTTTTGTCGCCGTTAAATATTACTCCGTTCAAAACGCTGTAGTTCGTATTCGAAGCATCAAAAATAACATCGTAAAGATTATTACAGCCAGTGAAAACATTGCTGCCAAGATTCTCCACATTAGCAAGATTAAGGCTTGTAAGATTAACAGCGCCTTCGAACGCGCCTGACTGGATCTGCTTTACTGTGGCTGGCACTGTAAAGGAAGTAGCTGTCGAAGTGGGCAGATATGCAATAAGCGTTGTCTTAGATGCGTTATATAGTGCGCCTCGATATAATACGCCGTTCTGCTGCTCTCCCTCGAATGTATAATTTGTGTTGAGCGCATTAATAGTTATTCCAACTAGACTTGTACAGCCGGCAAAAGCGTTGGCGCCGATAAATGTAATAGAGGACGGTATATACATCGTCTTCAATGTTTTATTATTGGCGAACGCGCCCGCCGCTATTGATTTAACAGGCTTGCCGTCAATTACTGCGGGGATTACTACATCGGCATGACCTGAGTTACATACATGATTGCGCAAACCGCTAATGATTATATGAGTGCCGCTTGCATCGCTGGTATATACAAAACAGGTAGGAGGAGTATATGTATTAAATAGTATTGAGTTGTTCTCACAATAAGTTTTGATATTTGATTTTACTCCGTCAACTGTATCCGGACCGTGTATAACAAGATCCGCGCTGACCGAATCAAATACTCCGCTGCCAAAACTACCGTATGTGGGCAGATCGCCCGCGAACGCAACATTTGTTAGCTTAGCGCAGCCTTGGAATGCGTTATTGCCGATATTAGTTACAGTTTCGGGTATGTAAATAGATTGCAGCTTAGTACAGCCGTAAAAAGCGTTAGCTCCTATAGTTTGCAAACCAGAATGAAGAACGACTTCGACAAGATTAACACAGGTACTG
>SACC01000242.1 GCA_009928745.1 Clostridia bacterium | reverse complement strand
CAGTTATTGTCTGTACGTGAAACGCCCGCGTAGTGATAAGTTGCATCGTAGTACCTTGTGGTGCCTGTTAGATACAGACTGCCTAAATGCCCGGCTACGTCCGTCCATTGAAGCTTTCTTATGTGAAGTATTTGTACGCTCTCAAAGCCGTCATAGTTTACCGTGCCTGCAAAGTATGCTTTAACGTTATAAATGCCCGCATCGGTTGCCGAAGTAAATTCGTCTTCAAAAGGAAGAGGTGTACTGCCCATATAATAGGTATAGGCTACTTCAATTATTAAGTCGCCGTAAGCAAGAGAATATACCAAATCTTCGGGCGGAACGTCATAATATGTTGCATCTATCTTAGAAATACTCATGTAGTGAGTCTTACTGTCATAAAGTCTGTCATTGCCTACAAAGTATATTTCGCCCAAGCTTCCCTCAGTAAAGGTAAGTTTGTCAATTTCTAATACTACGGCTTGTTCAAAGCCCTCATAATTTAGGGTTTCTTCTATGGTAGCTTTAATATTGTATCTGCCTGCGTCGGTTGCCGAGATAAACTCTAAATCATAACTTGAACCGCTCTCTCCCAAATAATAAGTGTAGCTAACGGGAATTACCAAAGGACTGCCGTTAGGCAAGGTATAACTAAAGCTAGCTTTGGGACTATCCTGCCAAGCGTTTTCATAGCTAACCGCTACGTAGTGCGTGCCCATATCGTAAGTTCTGTGGTTGCCGACAAAGTAAAGTTGTCCTAAGTATCCGTTTGCTACGTCAATATCGCTTTCCGTTCCGTTTTGGAAGACTAGCTTATTGATTTGTAACACCGCATAATAATCTCTGCCCTCATAGTTGGTATTATTTGCTATGGTTGCCTTTACGTTGTAAATGCCTGCATTGGTTGCGTTGGTAAAGGTAAGGCTGTAAGCGCTGGGCTCGCTGCCAAGATAATAGGTATATTCAACCTCTATCGTAAGGGTGCCGTATGTTAAGGTATAGACTAAATCAACAGGCGCGGTATCGGTAAAGGCATTTTCCGAACCCAAACTCATATAGTGGGTGTAGCCGTCGTACGGGCGAACGTCACCCACAAAGAACAATTCTCCCAAACTATCTGCTTCAAAGGTTAGCTTCTCGATTTCCAAAACAACGTTTTGGTCAAAGCCTTGATAGTTTATGTCTTCATTTATTTTTGCCTTGATATTATAAATACCCGCATCGTATGCCTGAATAAACTCTTCGCTATAAGAGCCGCCGCCTTCTCCCATATAATAGGTGTAAGCAATAGGTATATTTAATGCGTTTCCGTTAGGAAGTGTATAGCTTAGGCTTCTCGTAATGCTGTCCTGCCAAGCGTTAACGTAGCTGACCGAAACATAATGGATACCCATATCGTACGGCATTACGTTGCCGACAAAGTACAAGCTGCCTAAATGTCCGTCAGCGATAACACCGTCGGTAAAGGATAGTTTGTTAATTGTAAGCGTTGCATAATAATCTCCGCCCTCATAGTTTGCCGTGCCTAGTATGCTTGCCTTAACGTTGTAAATGCCTGCGTTGGTGGCGCTAACGAAGTCTTGGTCATATTCTGTTATTACGCTTCCCATACAATAGGTATAATCAACCGTTATGGTAAGTGTGCCGTGGGTTAAGCTGTAAACAAGGTCAGTAGGCGCCAAATCGACGTATTCGGTGCTTGTCTTAGATACGCTCATATAGTGGGTATAGCCGTCATACGGACGTGTATCGCCAACAAAATTGAGCACGCCTAGGCTTCCCTCGGTAAAGGATAGTTTTTCTATTTCCAATACCGCTGTCTGTTCAAAGCCTTGATAGTTCATATTCTCGGCTATATATGCCTTAACGTTATAAATATTTGCATCCTTTGCAGAAATAAATTCGTTGGAATATTCCCCTGCCTCGCTACCTAAATAATAGGTATAGCTGATAGGAATAATCAGCTGAGCTAAGCTAGGCAAAGTATAACTTAAGCTTGTTCTGGGACTGTCCTGCCAAGCGTTTGTGTAGCTGACTGCGACATAGTGAGTACCCATATCGTATTGCATCGTATTACCGACAAAATAAATTTCTCCCAAATGTCCGTCTTCAATAGTGCCCGAGGTAAAGGTCAGCTTATTTATAACCAGGGTTGCCGTCTCTTCATAGCCGTCATAGTTTTCTGTGCCGGCGACATAAGCCTTTACGTTGTAAATGCCTGCATTTATTGCGCTTGTAAAGGTTTGGTCATAAACGCCTGCTCCGCTTCCCAAATAATAGGTGTAGCTTACTTCTATATCCAAAATCCCGCCGGATAATTCATAGCTTAAGGTTTCGGGAGGCAAGTCAACATAAGTATTATCTGTGCGGGAAACGCTCATATAGTGAGTATAGCCGTCATACGGACGGGTATCGCCGACAAAATAAAGTTCTCCCAAACTCTCTGCGGTAAAGGTCAGCTTGTTAATTTGCAGTATTGCCGTTTGCTCAAAGCCGTCATAATTGATATTATCGGCTATTTTTGCCTTAATATTGTAAGTGCCTGCGTTTGTTGCCGAAATAAACTCGTTGGAATATTCTCCGCTAAGACCTTTATAGTATGTGTAAGTAATAGGTATTACCAAAGAGCTTTCGTTAGGCAAGGTATAACTTAAACTGTTTACCACGCTGTCTAGGTATGCGTTAGTATAACTAACCGCTATATAATGAGCTGACATATCATAGCTTCTAACGTTTCCGACAAAGAATATCTCGCCTAAATTTCCATCAGCTATTACACCTGCGGTAAAGGTAAGTTTGTTAATAACAAGAAGAGCCGTTTCTTCAAAGCCGTCATAATTTTCGGTGCCTGTTATGGTTGCCTTTACGTTATAAACGCCTGCGTTGGTTGCATTTGTAAAATCGTATTCATAATCGCCCGCTTCAGCGCCCATATGGAATTTGTACGATACAGTAATTGACAAGGTGCCGCCTGCAAGCACATATTCCAGCGTTTGAGGCGCGTTATCATTGTAAGCGTTAGTATTAGATACGCTCATATAGTGTGTATCTC
>SACC01000011.1 GCA_009928745.1 Clostridia bacterium | reverse complement strand
GCAATATTCTTATCAAAATTCACCTCGGCGTATAGACCCTTGCTGCTTGCTGTCAATATCGGAGGCACGGGGACGCTTATCGCCTCGCTTGCAAGCCTTATCTCGCTCCAAGCGTATGCAAAGATTTATCAAAATTCGAAAATGACTTTCAAATATATTTTGCAGTTTTCCCTATTGAATTTTACCGTATTAGCCATACTGACGGTGTTTTGCTTCTTTATTCAATAACCTTTTACGACCAAACGCGTATAAAATCTTTGCATATAAGATTTAATTATTCTTTCATAAAGTAAGCAAAACAAAATTTGTATTAAGTCTTCTATGAAAAACTGTTTAATGGGACTTTATTATCGGGTAACTTTATGTCAATGCCCCTTGCAACTCTTAAGCTCATCGCTATAGCTTTATATTGATTTTTGAGCCGCACTTCTAGCGCTATCAATTTAGCAGTTTCATAGCATTTTTTCTTCAAACAACGCATTTTTTATCGAGAAATAGGTTATATTCAATAACGAGTCTGGTATATCCCCTAAAAACTCACTCAACTCAATATGAAGCTCCATACAGTCCCTGTAAGAAAAACTCATCGCCCTTTCATATCGAATAAAAATTTTGTCCTCTGCTGTATTTTTATTGCGTCGGGATATACCAAATAGTTTTGGTATACCATCCCAATATTCGTATTCTAACCATAGTTCGTCCTGTTCGTCGATTAAAAACTCGGTGCTATATAGTCTTAATTCGTTTCCAACTTCAAGATATAGTTTTACACAAATCAACTCATTGTTCTCATTGAATATGTATTCAAAGTTTTGACTGCCGCTCTTGGGCTTTTTCTTAAGCAGCCTTCCTCTATTAATATTTCCCGTATATAGATCGGTATAGCTAGGGGAATAAAAGCCTCTATGTAAATGTATACCGCCTTTTGCATATTGGGTGCTTGAGGTTTTGCCTTCGGCGGCAGTTTTGAATATTTCGTAATCATTCTCATATTTTCGATAAAGCTCTACGTATTCGTCACATAACGCTTTATAAGGCTTGCATCTTGCTAGATATGACTCATCGGCATTTTTTTGCTCAATAATCTTTTTTGCTGTTTCAAACATTTTTTCGATATCAAGTTCTTTCATATAATTTCTCCCAAATTTCGTGATGATTAATATAACCAACTTATCAACTCTAATTTAGCTATAGCAAAATAGTTCCTCTTATATAAAATTTATTGGCGGATTCAAATATTCTAGTTCCCATATAAACAGTACCGCCTCGCTCCAGAGCTTCTTATTCCTTCGCTTCTTTTAATGATAAAAATAACAATAAAACTTCCCCCATTAGTTTGCATTGAGGCCGAAAGGCCCCCAAAGTGAATTTTAAGATATGTTTGCATATGTAAACTTGGTGTTATATTGGGGTGTCTCCTTCTAGAAGTGGGCAAAAAGCCTTGTTTTTGCCCACTTAAATGTTTATAACCTGAAACCTTGCTTTCTTAATCCCATCAGCTGCATATTTATCTGCGCGATAAAGTCGTCGTTAGTAAGCGTTTTGGTCATCACATTGATAATTGTCTCCGCTGTCTCTTGCGTATCACCTGCGGATAACAGACGGCGCATTGCGTAAGCGCCCTCAAGCTCTTTTTGAGAGAGTAGCAATTCTTCTTTTCTGGTGCCGCTTCTCAACAGGTCGATAGCGGGGAAGATGCGTTTTTCGGAGAGCTTTCGGTCAAGATGAATCTCCATATTGCCAGTGCCTTTGAACTCCTCATATACTATATCGTCCATACGGCTGCCGGTATCAATAAGCGCAGTGGCAATTATCGTAAGACTGCCGCCGTACTCGATATTACGCGCCGCGCCAAAGAACCGTTTTGGGAAATATAGCGATACGGGATCCACGCCGCCCGACAGGGTCTTGCCTGATGATGGTACTATAACATTGTTGGCTCTTGCCATACGGGTAAGGCTGTCAAGCAAAATTACTACATCCTCGCCTTCCTCTACAAGTCTTTTTGCCCTTGCGAGCACAAGCTCTGCAACTTTGATATGATTATCGCTTTCCTCGTCGAAGGTGGAGTAAATTACCTCGCCTTTTATAGAACGCTGCATATCCGTAACTTCTTCGGGACGCTCGTCTATTAAAAGTACCATAAGTCTGACTTCCGGATAATTGACTGATATGGAATTAGCTATCATCTTTAGCAGCGTGGTTTTACCTGCCTTAGGCGGGGAGACAACCATTGCGCGCTGACCCTTGCCGATAGGGGAGATAAGGTCGATTGCCCGCACTGCAAGTTCGTTACGGATACCGGGTATCTCCAGACGCAACCTGTTGTTCGGGAAAATCGGTATAAGAGTGTCAAAATTCTTCCTGTTATAAACGTTGCTCAAATCTTTGCCGTTTACTGTCGTAATCGATACGATAGCCGGCGGTTTGCCTTCTGAAGAAATTTTGCAATATCCTTTTATATAATCGCCTGCGCGTAAGCCGAGTTTTCTGATTTTTATAGCTGACACATACGAATCTTTGGGACTATTGCGGAAATTGTCAGCTCTCAAGAAGCCGTATCCGTCGGGTAAAATCTCAAGGATTCCGCTGCGTTCCTCGCAACCTTCAAGAGAAACATCTTCTTCGCCAAAAGGTTTGCGCTCAATTCGCGGACGTTGCCCGTTTGGTCTTGACTGCTGCGGAACATAGGTGCGTCTGTTGGGGTATTCAGGCTGTGCGGTTTCGCTTTCTTTAACAGGCGCAACAGTGATTTCGGGCTCTGTTGGGGTAGCGGGAGCTTGTGCTTGCGACTCTTCTGGCTTTATCGGCTCCGTCTCAAGCGCCTCGGTCGAGACCTTATCTGCTGATTGCTCCGAATCGTCGTAATCTTCCTTTACCGCAGATATTGTTCTTGGTTTTGAACCGCGCTTTTGAGGCGGTTGGGGAGGAATACCCTCTTTAACTTTAAGTATTGCCTCGACTAAAAGTTCTTTTTTCATTATAGTGGGAGAGTTCACTCCCGCCCTTCTTGCAATATCTCGTAAACCAAAAATATTATTATTTTCGAGTGATTGACGCGTAATATCGTTCCATTCTATTCTTTCCATTTTGCCTCCTGGTTAAGTAAATAAATTTTTATTCAAAATACTGCAAAAAATCAAAATGCAGTACAATATGGGAAAACATTATTCTCTTTTAATTCATCATCTTTTAATCATCTATGTATTATAACGAAAGTAAAAAATCTTTAAAATATTGTCTGGAAAACACAATTTGCTTTGCGGAATCAAAAAAGATGATGTCCGGTATCAAGCTCATATTGCATTACCGCGCGGATAGGGGAGTATTGGAGTTAATCAACTAATCATAGTCACCTCAAATTACCGCCGTACAATAAAAATTGCGATAACGGTAGTTTTTACAAATATTATAATCTATGAGTATGTAAATATTAATTACGGGACTTGAAAACAATAATTTTGGTCTCAAAATCGCCGTCAAATTGCGTGCGGTCGAATTCTATCTCGTCGTTTTCGATATTGTGGATGCACTCTTCGTCAAAATAATCAAGAAAATCATCTACATAATCAATATTATATACGCAATCGTCAGTCTTATAATGCATAGGAATTACAATATCAGGCATTATTTTGTCTACATAATCCTTTGCGGTCTCTGCGTCAATTGTATATTTGCCTCCGACTGGAATGATAAGAACATTGGTTGAGCCTATAGCGTCCAGTATTCTCGCGTTGCATTCTTGACCTATATCTCCTAGATGACATACCTCTACGCCGTCAAGTCTATATTTGAATATCAAGTTGCTGCCACGGTCCTTGCCTTGGTTGTTATCGTGATAACTCGCAACGCTGTATATATGAATTCCGTCAACTTCAAAGGCTCCTACTGTGGAAATAATCTCCGGATTACCTTGTATTGCAGATATAAAACTGTGGTCCTTATGTTGGTGTGAAACTGTGACTGCGTCTGCTTGTACAAGCGGCATTTGGTGGCCAACATCGCAAGAGTAGGGGTCGGTAACAACCGTAGTACCCGTACTTTCTTCCAGCACAAAGCAGGAGTGGCCCAGCCATTTAATTTTCATATAACCTCCGAAGTGCTAGCGTGTGACTATAATTCCAACACTTATAATATGAATATATCTTACTATAACTGTGAATGTTTGTCAATCAGTTCATTTATTTTGTCATGCGGGTCGAGCAATTTGCTTACAGACATATTCTGGTTGCAGGCAGAAATAATATACGCGACGAATTTTGACATTTCCGCAGCGATATACCAAGGCTCGTCCTTCAGATCCTTACTGTTGTATGTAAGGTTGGTGGAGATAACTCCGTCGATAAGTCCAGCGTCATAAGCGTCTCTAAACTTTTTGATACCATCTGTGAACAAACCGAATGTGGCGCCTAAGAATATTCTGTTAGCGCGCGCTTCTTTAAGGCGGGAAGCGATTGACAATAAGGATTCGCCTGTGGCTATTATATCATCGGCAATAAAAACATCCATACCCATTACTGCGCTACCTATATATTCGTGCGCAATAATCGGGTTGCGACCGTTAATTATTGTGGCGTAATCGCGTCTTTTGTAAAACATTCCAAGATCCAGTCCAAGCACGGACGCATAATATATGTTACGGTTCATCGCGCCTTCGTCGGGGCTTACGACCATAAAATGATCTTTATTGAGTTTCAAATCGGGGAATTTGCGAAGAAGGGCTTTCATTAGTTGATAGCTTGGCATAAAATTGTCGAATCCTATAAGGGGAGTTGCATTCTGAACTCGCGGGTCATGCGCATCAAAAGTAATAACTTCCGTAACTCCCATTGATTCAAGTTCTTTGAGCATCATCGCGCAGTCTAAGGATTCCCTTGCGGTGCGTTTATGTTGTCTGCCGCCGTATAAGAGGGGCATTACCACTGATAAGTTCGCCGCTTTGCCGCTTATTGCGCTGATAACTCTTTTTAGATCGGCGAAGTGGTCATCGGGGGACATCGGGACTTCAACTCCGTACATGTTGTATGTGCAGCTGTAATTGCCCACATCGCACATAAGATATATGTCCATGCCCCTTACAGAATCTTTAATCAACGCTTTGCCGTCACCTGAGGTAAACCTCGGACATACGCAGTCAATAAGAAAGGTCTTTTTTCTATAAGGTTTATTTTGTTTTATAGCTTCCGAATTGAACCAGTCTACCAGATATTTATCCACCTTTTCCGCAAGAGTACGAGCGCCTTCTAGGGCTATTATACCTAATGAAGGGTGCTGGGTGTCAAAATTAAAAGCTGTTTCAATAAATGATGCCATAAAAACCTCCGCTTATTTTTCTGCAAAGTATAGGCGCATTCTTAATTACAATATCGTCATGATGCGTCATTAAAAACCAGTATCTGTAACGTAGGGTCTAATAGAATAATAACACTAATTAAAATTATTATCAATAAATATTACCTTTAATATTATAATTTTGAAAATTATTTTTTAGTAAAATTCGACTTATAACCAATAAATCAGAAGATTTCATTTATATTCTTTTTTTACAACTTTTTACTTTTTTTTAAATAGTGGTTATTATTTGATTGTTTATTATTAATAATATAATTATTATTGACAAAAATAAAAAAAAGTAGTAAAATAATAATTATTATTGTTTTGGGAGCAAATATGAAAAATTATTCCAGACAAAGAGCGGCTATTCTCAAGGTATTGCGTGGGACTACCACTCATCCCTCGGCGGCAGAGTTATACAACGAGGTAAAGAAGGAGATACCCAATATATCTTTGGGTACTATTTACCGTAATCTGGACGAACTCGAAAAAGCAGGTCAGATTATAAAAATAGCCGGTAAATTCCAGATGGACAGATATGACGGAGATATTTCCGTACATGCTCATTTTATCTGCGCCGAATGCGGTAAAGTAGAGGATTATGTCATTGACCCTAAGCTTGCTATAGACATTATGCGCGGCAGGAATAAGGCGACGGGCTTTATACTTAACTATTTTGGAATATGCGATAACTGCCGCAAGGGAAGACAATAGGCGGTTTTCAGAGATTTGCGCTTATTGAAAAAGTTCGTTTAACTAATGCGGTCAAACCCCATGTTATTTTGATTGAGATAATTACAATATAATAGTAATACATTGACACATTGAGTTTATAATTATGCAATTTTAGAAGTATAAATAATCAAGGGGGCAATATGCAATACAATATTATACCTGTACCTTACAGTATCAGCCGATATCAAGGCAAAGGCGCCGAGCCGTGTGCCGGATATTCTTTTGCCGGTGAAGAAGATATTAATTGTGAAACAGATTTGAAAGACTTTTTTTGCAGAGTATTTAAGAATGAGTCTGCTGTCAATAAGGACAAAAAACTCGACATTATACTTGAGTTGTCCGACATGTCTGGCGATGAAGCCTACCGTATTGCGGTTGACGGCGCAGTGACAATCAACGCGCGCTCCTCAAAAGGTTTCTTTTACGCCGTACAGACGCTAAAACAACTAATTTTAGAATTTTGGCTCAGGCAGAACACCGCAATTCCCTCCATTGTGATTGAGGATAAGCCGTTGTACCTCTATAGGGGATATATGCTGGATGTTAGCCGCCATTTTTTCGACGCGGATACCGTCATAGAGCTGCTTAGCGTGCTGGCATTGCACAAAATCAATAAATTCCATTTTCATATCACTGACGATCAAGGCTGGAGGGTGGAGATAAAACAGTATCCCCGCCTTACCGAAATTGGCGCAACACGCAAGGGAACGCTGGGCAACAAAATTCCGCATGGCGGCTACTATACTCAGGAAGATATCAAAAAGATTGTTGCTTACGCTTCCTCAAAACATATAGAGGTGATCCCCGAGATAGATTTGCCGGGTCATTTTACCGCGGCGATTGCCGCGTATCCCGAATTATCCTGCGAGGGTAAAGCTGTCGAGGTTGCGACGAGTTTTGGTATCAAGCACGATATTGCGTGTTGCGGCAAAGAATCAACTTTTACTTTTTTTGAAAAAGTAATTGATGAAATCACGGAGATTTTCCCGTCAAGTTATATACATATCGGAGGCGACGAAGCGCCAAAGGACAGATGGGAAGAGTGTCCCGCTTGCCGTGAAAAAATGCAGAAACTTAATTTGAACAGCGTGGAAAAGCTGCAAGGTCATATGGTTAATAGAATAGCTGAATATATTGAGAGCAAGGGAAGAAAAGCTATCGTATGGAATGAAAGCCTTAATTCGGGAATACTAAACGACAGCATTATTTGCCAGTATTGGAGTGACGGCAAAGAGCCATTAAGGGTATTGAACGGCATTAATTCGGGACGCAATACCATAATATCCAAGTTTACGCCGTATTATTTTGATTATCCTCATGGTATGCATTCCCTCAAGGCGATTTATACCTTTGAACCCGAATTAAAGGGCGCGGAAGGTAATGAAAGCAATATAATAGGAATAGAAGGTCATTTATGGACAGAATATGTAGAAACAAAGGCGCAAATTAATTATCAAACTTTCCCGCGGCTTACAGCGTTAAGCGAAATTGCCTGGAGCAGCAAGGCGCAAAGGAACTATGATGATTTTGAGGAAAGGCTGAAGGAATTTTATCCTATTTATGAGTTATACGGTATAACGCCTACTCCTATTGCCGATGTTAATCCCGGCAAAATCGCCGGTACTATTCAGATTATCAAGTTTTTTAAAAATGCGATAACCCGTGAGAGTATCAAAAGCTTTTTCAGCTCATATAAAGCAAACAAAAAAGTAAAATCCACAAGGAATGAAGACAAAAATTAGCGGTGTTTATATGGAAAGTATTATCATTAAAGAAGGCGAATATTCAGAATGGGGCAGAGTGTTAGAGCTTTGCGACGGACAAATTGAAGTTAAGGTAACGCTTGATATTGGACCGCGCATAATATATTTGGCGCCGAAAGGCGGTTACAATATTATGTTCGAGGATAGCGAAGACAAAATTACCAAGGGCGGCGAGTATTTTGAAGACCATTTTGAAGATGGAAGAATATGGCATATAATTGGCGGACACCGTCTGTGGAAAGCGCCCGAGGAGCTAGCGACATATTATCCCGATCTTGACAAAGTGAGCTATGAAATCAACGGGAATTCTGTAATCTTTGTGACGGAAGTTGAGACTACTACCGGCATTTTGAAGACTTTGGGTATTACAATGCTTGGCGGAGGACGCCTTCGTGTCAGACACGAGTTTTATAATACCCTCAATAAGCCGATTAACGCCGCGCTTTGGGGGCTTACCGTATTAAAAGCGGGCGGTACGGTATATTTTCCTATAAATGATAAGGGCGAGGGCTTTTTACCTACGCGTAACTATGTTTTGTGGCCCTATACCGATATTAACGACAAGCGTTTTTCCTATGATGACCAATATTTTTCCGTATCGCAATCTATAAGCGAGAAACCCTTCAAGATCGGGGCGTTCTTGAAGAAGGGCGTCGCGGGTTATTACAATAACGGTGTGTTGTTTATTAAAAAATTCGCAGCAGACGATAATTGTGTTTATCCCGATTTTGGCTGCAATTTTGAAACATACACTGATAATAGTATGATAGAATGTGAATCGCTGTCACCCATGTATAGAATTGACTCAGACAAGAGTGAAGTCCACTATGAAGAATGGAGTTTGTCCTGTTGCAACCCTGAAGACATTATGG
This sequence comes from Clostridia bacterium, assembly GCA_009928745.1. GTDB lineage: Bacteria > Bacillota > Clostridia > Christensenellales > CAG-1252 > SACC01. Next base: position 6,773 of record SACC01000011.1, on the reverse strand, counting down.
AAACAATTACCAAACATATTGATAAGTAAAAAATCCGCAAAATGATTCAATTAAACTTAAATAGAAACTTTGTTGATGGGCTTAAATATAAAGGGTTGAGTCTGTAAGTAAAAGTGAAATCTAATTAAAAAAGTCCAAATGGATTAATTGTTGAATTGACTATCGTTTTGGTGAAACTTTGCCGGGCGTGTAACTGCCCATTTTTAGAGGATTTTGCCCTCTACAATCGGCGCGTATATAATAATAAGGTTAATCAAACTTACTTAAAATATCATATAAGCAATGAAAAGGGACGAAGTAGTCTCATTTATCTACATATTAAGAGATATTATTGTATAAATATTAAAAAAATGTTGACAACCGGTTTGATAATTGTTAATATAAAATTGTATTTGTGTCTAACCTCAAATATTAGGAGGATCTACTGATAATGGGAAAAAGATGTTTTACTTGTTGCATAGTAATATTTATAATAGCAGCAGTGATAGTGGGAGCATTGGGTTTTGCTGTCGCTTATGTCCCCGGAGCTACGAAGCTTGTGGAGAAATTTACTTCTCAAGGACTTATTGCCGTTTATGTTGGCGCTGACGGTGAAACCGCCGGAACTGATGCGGGTTTTCAAACAGCAGCAGCAATATTGCTTGCAAGCTATACCTCAACATATCCGGATGTAACGTTCGAAGGTATTGTTATTTTCCTTTCCGAGACAGAAGGCGCTGAAGAGCCGGAGATAATTGGTTATATTGTATATACCGATTCGATTAAATCTGCTGCATTAATGGTAGCAAAATTTTATCAAGAAAACGGAGAGCCTTCAAGTATTGATTCTCCCGAGGGCACTGACATACATGCCAGCTTGAGAGGAAAGGCGTATTTTATAGGTAATATGAGCGCGGAGATCGCATTCAGAAAAATTATTTTTTAAGCATTAATATACAAAATTCAGAAGAATATTATAAAACAAATCATAATTAATCATTTAAACTTGCCGTATAAACACAAAACGGCAAGTTTTTTTATTTGTTTAAGCAATTAAGTGGCTGAAAAATGCGGTCGGGGCGAAAATAATTTTTCTTGACAAACAATTTGCCGTAGTGTAGAATATATATACAATACACTTTTAAGTGTGAAATTTTTATGGAGGATATATATATGAAAAAGAAACTCGCTTTGATACTAGCGTTAGTGCTTTGCGTTGCAGTCGTTTTCACATTCGTCGCGTGTAAACCCGACGATACTGATAAAGATAAACCTGTAGCTACAGTTACTGATGCTCAGGCTGAAGAAGCAATTAGTGCTTTGAAAGCATATGCAGAACTTTGGGTTATCAATAACGCAATTGATACATATGACCAAAACACCGAATTAAAAAGCGCTCTTACTCCTAAAGCTAAGATTGACAACGGTACGACAAGTGTTCCGGGTTTAGTTAGGGTAGCTTATGCTTCTCAGCAATATAGTGTTGAGGTAACCTGGGGAATAATTGTAAAAACGTTCACTGTCGCGGCAATGGTCGCAGATTGGGGTGAACCCGCAGGCAAACCATATCAGATTGATGATGAAGAGGAAGGCGCAGACGTTATTATTGTTGAGGTTTATAATGCTTTTATCGCTACAATTGAAGATGCGAAAGCTAAAGGCAAAGCGATCGAGAATAACGGTATTGGCTTCAACGCGAAGGCATATCTTGTCGCAGGTTACGGTGTAGGTCACGAGAATATCGACCTTGCTCTTCAGGTAAAGGGTAATATCGGTACAACAGATGCAGCTACACAACTTGCCGTTGAGATTCTTAACGGTACTGATGTAGTTTACGGTCTATATTTTAAAGGCGCAGAAACAAAAGCTGATTGCAAAATATATCTGCGTTCAGGCACTAATTACATATATTTGGATTATGCTAATGTAGTTGGTATGATTACAGATTTAATAGGCTATGAGCCTCCAGCGCTTGCAGCAGAAGAGATAACTACAGATGACTTAGATGCTATCGCTGATGGTATGATTAGCATGGTTCTAGGTGTACTGTTTGCTAACGGCGGCGTAAAGGCTGTTGTAGGAGATGTAACAACATATCAATTAATGCTTGACCTGGGTAGTTTAATCGAAAAAGTTCAATCATTATTGAGTGTTATACCCGGCATTGGCGCTTCACTCAACGAGATAATCAGCGGAGTTCTTCCTCCTCCTCTTAACCAAATAGATATAGAGTCTATTCAAGGTATTGCAGGACAGCTTGTTATTACAGTTTTAACTAAAGGCGGTCTTGTGACAGATGCGGAAATCGCACTGAATATGCCAAAGAGAGACTTTAGATTCAGCAATACTGATACTGTATCCAAAGTATACGGACCGTTGAATTTTGCAGCAGGTCTTGAAGGCTTCAATATCGGAGCTCAGACCAATGTGGTTCCCACAATTACCGGCGCTGAATACTTCAGCCCGCTCAATATCAACTTCACAGGCGATGTAGAGATCAAAGCGGTTGACAAGGAAGGCGAAGAAGATGAAATATTAGTAGACTCAATCTTTAACTTTGCACTTGTTACCGATATCAACCCGTTCAACCTCGGCGTTGCTAAGGGCAGCTTTATAATTACAGAGCTGAAGCAAGGCGAGATAGATCCAGTCAACTTTATTACTTTAACTTACGACCAAGCAACGGGCGACGGATTCTTTATCTATAAAGATGAAATATTTGATACAATCAATGCAATCGAAATTTATGAGTACATTAAAGAATTTTATGGCGAAGATATTGAAGATTTCGTAAAAGACTTTATTTTAAAAATGATGAATGAATTCGAAGAAGAAGAAATAGTTCTTGCTGAAGAAGAAGGCGGACTTGACATTATGGCGCTTATCACCTCTTTCGGAAGCATACAAGACTGGTACGAGGCTCTAGTTACTGCCAATAAAGTATCACTAGAAATCAATAAAGAAGATATGCTTGCCTCAGTTATCGATGTTTCAATAGTAACAGCAGACCTTAATGCGCTTGTAGGCGTTATAAATGGGATTGGCTTACTGCCTACAATACCCACGCTTGAGCAGCCTGAGTCAATTGAAGTATACTTCAATACTGAGGAATTCGAAGATATATTCTATGTAAAAGTTGTAGTTGAAGAAGTTGATTATGTATTCGAAATCGACGGCAGCAACTGGACACTGGATAAAGAAGTATTCGTATCTTTCGCAATAGACGAAGTGGAATGGGTAAGAGTTAAAATTGCTTATACAGAAAGCGCAGCACCCGCTGTTAAAGTTGTTGACGCAGCAAGCTCAGAGACCATAACCGTAACCGTTGATGTGTACATGGGTTTGGATGACGACGATGACGCTATCTATGATGTTTATGAACTCGCGGCTACCGTAACCAAGAATGCTGCAGGTGTACTTAACGGTTTTGAAGTAACATTCACCAGTGAAGACGACAGCTTCTATACCGTATACGGCGAAGGCGTGGCAATCTGGACATATGCTGAACTCGCAGGTATTTTAGACCTAGACTTCACATTTGAAGATGTTCCGCATTACGGCTTCGGCTTTGACAGCGATTTCTTCAGTCTTGATGTAGATATGGATAATTTCGAACTCAATTGGGGCGGCGCTAACGCTGATATCGACGCTATACCCGAAGGTGTATTCGTAGATTGCAACGATGATGTTATTGACATAATCGAAGACATATTGCGCATGTTCAAAATTGTAAGAGTTAAATAACAAATTAAAAACAATTTATTATTAAAGGGTGAGCGTACGCTCACCCTTTTACTTTTTATGATGTAGTTTGTCAAATACGTGATGCCTTAACAGTTGCATAATTAAAAAAAGATATAATATAGGTACAGTTGTTTTTACGGTATAACATAATATATAAACTTCAATATTTGTAAAATTTATAAAAACTTAAAAAACAGTTGTCGATAGTATGTTATAATAGTTCTATAATGTTGCCTAAGGGTGACAGTAAGTTATCGGGGGTGAAAGATGAAAACAATTAAAATATTTGTAATAAGTATACTAATAGTGGCATGCGCCTTTACTGTGACGGCATGTGATTTTGATTTTGCTTCTTTAATCAACAAAATAATCACCGAGAATGTATTTCCGTATTCGGAGGATGGTTTCCGTGAAATAAGCATTAACTATCCTATTGAGAACGGTGATGTGTTGGAAAATATAGATACGGATATAGATTTGGATTCAATTATCTCAGATGTCGATAGTATTGCATACAGCTTTGACATCACGGTCACTAAAGACGGTGTCGAAAACAATTTCAAAATAAAATATTTTAGAGATTCTAGCGGCGAAGTGTATTATGACAAATTCGTATATCAAAAGGGATCGACAGAGCAAGTTATTCTCCGCATAGGAGAGCAGCGATATTATATTGACGAAAATTCAAAAACCTATTATCCCGTGTCTACTGATACGGTCACGCCTATTTTGTTCTCGCCTATGCAATTCGCATGTCTATACGCGGGTAAGTATGGCGTAATAGATTTGTTCGATGAAGAAGATCAACCTAACTGGACATTTGTGTCTAAAGACGATTCAGCCTCGATAATTAATTACGAGGAAGAATCGCAAGCAGTAATTGGATTTTCATATAATTCAATTGAACAACCCTCCTCGAATAAAAGCGTTGCGATGAATGTCTATTTCGCAAAAATGCTGATACCCTACATTGCGCGTATTGATTACACCATCGTCGAGACAGAGGAGCCCGATACTACGATTACGGTATTTAGAATATTTGAAACAGAAGAGATTACGGAAGAGCTGTTCGCGGTTCCAACAAGCGCTAGCGGGTATACTTTAGGAGATTAGGCATACACTCGTGTTTTATAACATAATCTAGGCAATCATATTAAACAATAAGTTGAAAAATGCCAGTAGCAACTATAAGCATATTTGTTCAGGCATATTGACAAAACGCACTAATAATATTATAATATTTTATAAATGTAAGAGTTAATTGGCATGAAGCTTAGCTTATCTGCCAATTTTCTTATTTTATGAAATTAGCGTTCAAAATATACAAAACCATAACAATAAAGAGCGCAAAAGGGAGCGATATATGCAGTTTGACAGTAGTAAGGAATACGACATAATACCTATGGGTAGAGTGGCGATTGATTTTAATCCCGTTGATTATTTTAAGACGCTTGCAGAGAGCGATACATACAAGAAGTATCTTGGCGGCTCACCCGCCAATATCGCCGTGGGACTTGCCCGCTTAAATAAAAAAGTGGGATTTATCGGTAAAGTAAGCGCAGATCGTTTTGGCGATTACGTTGTTGATTTTTTTGCCAAGGAAGGTATAGATACAAGTAACATTTTCCGCGCTACAGGCGGTGAAAAGCTCGGACTAACCTTTACGGAGATTCTTTCGCCAAGCGAGAGCGGTATCCTTATGTACCGCGAAGGCGTAGCCGATCTTGCGCTTGAAGCTAGCGAAATTGATGAAGAATACATAAAGAAAACAAAAATACTGCTTATATCGGGTACTGCGCTGTCAAAATCACCCTCCCGCGAAGCGTGCTTTAAGGCGTTATATTTTGCTAAGAAGCACAATGTCAATGTCGTATTCGATATTGATTACCGTCCTTACAGCTGGCAAAACGCCGATGAGATAGCCATTAATTACGCTCAAGTTGCAGAAAAGAGCGATATATTGATGGGTTCAAGAGAGGAATTCGATTTGACCGAAGCGCTTATCGAGAAAGGTAGAACCGATAAGGAGAGCGCCGATTATTGGCTTAAACGCGGCAATAGCATCGTTATTATTAAGCATGGCAAAAAAGGCTCTACCGCCTATACCGAAAGCGGAAGCTACAGCATAAAGCCTTTCCCCGTAATCGCGCTCAAGTCCTTCGGCGGCGGCGACGGATACGGCTCGGCTTTTCTTTGCGCCTTGCTTGACGGCAAGGATATTATGGAATGCTTAGAGCGTGGCAGCGCGTCCGCGTCTATGCTTGTCAGCGCGCACGGATGTTCGTCCTTCATGCCGAAAGAAGCGGAGATAGATCAATTCATTGCCGAAAGCAAAGCCAAATACGGCGAGATGATTGCGAGGGGTTAATAATGTTCACTTATCCCGAATTCGAAAACGGAATCCAAATATTATCCAATACTGAGCATATCAACAAAGATATGCTTATGGATATCAGCGTATATAAGCTCCGCAAAGGAGAGCGCATAGAGTTCTTTGACGAGATCAAGGAAACGGCAGTTTTATTGCTCAAGGGAACAATATCTTTAGAATATGAGAATACGGCAATCCGCGCAATCCGCAGAGATATGTTCGGTTATTTACCGACGTGTCTGCACTTTTGCCGAGAAAAACAAGTTGCGTGTATTGCGGAAAGCGACACCGAGATATTAGTGCAAAAAACAGATAACGCGCGAGCTTTTGATACAAAGTTATATTTGCCTAAAGACGTGGAGACATTTACCTCATGCGGAGGAAAATGGGAAGACACGGCAAGACGTGAAGTAATCACGATATTCGATTATATCAACGCGCCGTATTCTAATATGGTTCTGGGCGAGATAATGGTGCCGCAGGGCAGATGGTTCAGCTACATTCCGCACAGTCACCCCCAACCAGAAGTCTATTATTACAGATTAGAGCGGGAAGAGGGCTTCGGGGCGTGCTTTATCGGAGAGGACGCACATACGATTAAGGACGGGAGCTGCGGCGCATTTGTCGGCGGTAAAACTCATTCTCAAGTGACCGCTCCGGGATACCCAATGTATTGCTG
>SACC01000241.1 GCA_009928745.1 Clostridia bacterium | reverse complement strand
GAATAATGCAAATACAAACGAAGGTATAAGTATTTATGCAATCATCGGATTAGTTTTGCTGGCAACGCTCATAATCTGCCTTACAGTCAATTCGGCAGTAAAAAAAGGAATGAATAAATTCGGCAGAGAAATGCAGGTGTCGATGAATACGCTGAGAGCCGGAACAGACGAAACTATCAGAAGGCTTGTTGACATCAATAATTCCCAAGTAAAAATAAACGAAACGATCCAAAACAGGCAGAATATGCAATAATCTCGCTTTATTTCCGAAAGACAACAGCATTTATTTATATTGTAAGAAACGGTACGGGGAATAGCGTTAAAGATCATAAAAACAGAAGAAAGGCGGGCGCAAGCACATGCCAACTTTCATACCTATTTATGCAAGCTGAAGTGCATGGGCATTGATATGAAAAACAAATGCAGATTTACGTCGGTTATACTTGTCATTGTCATTTCAGTTGCTTTTTTCACAAATATAAGTGCGTTTAAATGCCGTGCGGATTCCGCATCCTCGGTTGAGACGCTGCTGGTAAATGCAATTTATAATTTCAAAGAAAGCGTGGATGTAAAAGGTTACGGAATCACTACAAATAACGTAAAGGATTATTTAGACAGCGTCTACGAAGACTATCCTAACCTTTTCTATTTTACCGAATATGAATATAACTATGACAATAAAAATTCCGTTACTAAAATAAGCTTTAAATATATCGCAACAAAAAGTGAATATGAGTCCATGAAGATACAATATGAGGCGGAAATTCAAAAGGTTGGCTCATGTATTAGCAGCGGTATGACTGACATTGAAAAAGTTATAGCAGTTCATGACTATCTTGTGCTTCAGACAAAATATGACGAAGCCAACTATATAAAAGGTTCTTTGCCGTCGGTGTCTTATTCCTCATATGGCTGTATAGTGAAAAAAGTATGTGTCTGCGCAGGATATGCCCGCGCTTTTTGCGATATTATGAACAGGCTCGATATTGATGTTAAGTATATCGAAAGCGACGGCATGAATCACGCCTGGAACATGGTAAAGGTCGACGGTCGGTGGTACCATGTCGATGTGACATGGGGGGACGCCATCTGCTCACCGGATAACGGCTGGGAAAACGACGATTATGATATTGAAGGAAGAGTATCTCACAAATATCTTCTGCTCAGCGATAACGGAATAAAAGGACTCAACCATTACGGATGGAGCGGTTACAACGTTCCCACCGCTTCAAGCACCATATACGAAGGGCTTTTTGAAGACATCGATACGGGTATGTTTTACGGAAACAGTAAATGGTATTTCTGCCAGAGCGGTAAATTGCGCTGTTCTCCTACCGACAGAAGCTATACGAATGATGTACTCGGAGAAACAGGCTGTACCAAGCTGTACATATACGGCGGGGCGATATATTATGTCAGGAACAATACCGACACCAGTGAAATAAGAAGGGTGTTGAATACAGGCACGGAACCTCTTATCGTTTTTGATAACGGCGATAATATTGTGAAAAATACGATAACGGAATTTATAATATCCGGCGGACAGCTGAAATATACAGTACATTCCGTTGCGTCGGATAAGTCAACTGACACATACAGAGTCAAGCGTTTCAATGCAAGCTCCGTTGTTTCGGGATTATCCGATAGCGGTTATTATAACAGCTTTACCGTCAATTTTGAAGAAGGAACCGCGAAGCTTGACGGGAAATCGGTAGCAAGCGGGACAGCTGTTTCTGAAGAAGGTAGCCATACGCTGATAATACGGGATACGGCAGGAAACGAATTGACCCTGAATATCAGAATCGACAGAACATCTCCGGTTGTAACCGGCGTTTTGGACGGCGAAAGCTATTCTGACGGGCGGACAATACTCTTTGACGAAGGTACCGCAACACTCGACGGAAAGAAATTTACAAACGGCTCTTATGTCAGCTCGCGGGGAACCCATACGCTTATTGTTACCGATGAAGCCGGTAATATTACAAAAATAACCTTCAGCTTGAACACATCCCATTTTTCAATCGATACTGACAATGTGCCAGGCATTATCTCTTTCATATTCGAAAATGCTGATCTGACAATTGCTTTCATTGTCGGTATGATACTGTTTTGTATCATACTTAAAAAAATCATCGCTTCGCTTGTTTACAGAAAAATGAAAAAAACATATTACAGACAAATGACAGAAAGCATTTCCCTGATGAATTCGGCTTTCAATGAGGTTAATAACCAGCTCAACTGGTGCCGTTATCTTACCGATGTCGCAGCATGGACGTTTCAGCCTAAGAATTGAAACAAAGAGATAACCGAATCAAAGCAACACCGCCGGGCATATGAAAAGGATGAATATGTTTTTGGAATAACTTGAAATCTGTTACAATACGGAAAACACTATACAGAAATTTGTTAAAGCCGTCTGCAACAGCAGACAGTAAAAGAATACGGCAAAATTTAATATACTGTTCGTGCTGGCGAATATGTATCTGGCTGACAAGCGTTGCTTGGCAACCAGATTTTATTTTAACAAAGTTAAAGCGGAGCCGAAACTCCGCTTATTATATTGCTTTGTGCTTAGGGAAACGAATTATTCTCATATGGAGAAAAAATCGCCGTATACCGAAACAATATAGATTATTCCCACTCTTTTTCTGCTTTATATTACACCCTATAATACATTGGTTTTCCTCTAAAATCAAGCTGATTTCTGCACATTTTATCTGAATTGTTTTGTTTGACCGTTTTTTCGTTGCATAATAAGTTGCAAAATTCAAAAAGGAATAGTTGCAAGTGGCTTCTCCCTACTCGGAAAAGGTTTAAATTATCTTAGACCAAGTTTGATTGCTAAATCGTCAAGATAATCTATATGTCCGTGGCTTGCACCATATACAGTGACATAGCCATCTTTTTCTGCTGTTATATCCTGATTCATATAAACGATTCGTTCGCCTTTCTTAAGATACTGTTTTGACCCGTTTGTCATTTTATCGTTATAATCATCTACAATCTTTTTATAATATTCTTCAAATAATTCTTTTGCCTTTTCTGTGTTATTG
>SACC01000240.1 GCA_009928745.1 Clostridia bacterium | reverse complement strand
TTTACCTCCTCACGGCGAACGCATCGCCTTTTTGTAATTCCACCTCGCTGTCTTGAATGTAGCATTTCGGCTGTATGCTTAATAATAATGTTTTCATTTTTACCCCTTTCTTGCGTTTTCTATATAGGTTTCGATTTCACAAGCAAGCTCTCTTAAGCAATCTGCCATTTGTTCAAACTCGTTTAATTTATCTTTGTATACAGTATCCTTTTTTTTATAGTAAAACTCTGCAATGTCATTAAGTTCCACTATTTCGGCATACACATCGGGTTTTGTTTTATTAAACTTTGTTAGCATTTCCATAATTGCCTCATCAGTCGTGCCTCTTGATTTTAATATTTCATACTCTCCAGCATCACATATAATCTCGTTCGTTAGCTTATTTCTTTTTAATATCGTTTTCATTCTTGCTCCTTTATTAGTCTTGCTTTTATCTCTTTACGTGCAATCTTAATTTTAGGACAATCGCCTGTGCAGTAGCTTTCTGAATGAGTGCATTTTTCGCAAATTTTATCAAGTTCTTGTCTTGTAAATGTTTTCATTGTTCCTCCTTGACTATTACAATCTTACCCGCTTCGGCTATTACCGTTACGGCTTGCCCGATTTCGATATTCGCGTTATGTTCGCGCTGTATTGATATAATTATGTTTTTCATCGTTCCTCCATAAATGATATTTGGTTTTGGTCTAGCCGTTTTTATAGTAGCATTTTGTTCCTCCTAATAATTCCAATTCGTGTTACGCAGCTGAAACGCATCGCCCCGTTGAATTGTTTTTGCAAAATTCGCTTGCGTTGTCTGAATTGCATACTTGTCAATTTCGTAGCTTACATACCGTTCAACTTGACAACCTAATTCGGCAAGCGTTATTTGTCCGCAACTCATTCCGTCATACATTGATAACACTTCTACCGTGCAATCACTTATGTCAGGTATATATCTTAGAATGTGCTTGATAACCTCAATCGTCCAACCGTTGCCTAACATCTTGTAATTTTGCGATGCAGAACACGGCATTTTGTACCATTCGGGTATAGTCTGCAATCTTCGGCACTCGTTGACCGTAAGTTTGCGGATTATGTAATAGCCGTCTTGCAACTTGATTGGATATGTCTTGCCTTTGATTTCGATTAAGCCGTTTTTGACTTCGTAGACGGGATATGTTTTGCCGTTATATGGAGAAATAACAGTTACTGCACAAGAACTTGTTCGCATACTCCCTGTTGATAACGTCGGTGATTTTTCGGTTATTTCTTGCCGATTATATGCGTTAAACATCTCTGGTATATATCCGGTGTTTTCAGCAAAATACGCTAGTGCTTTTTCTTCGGTTGCGGTTATTCGCTCAACTACCTTATTGTTATCCGTCCACGCTCCGTTTGCCGTTAAAGTAGGCGACTTTTTATATTTCATACCGCCGTTATTGTTTCCTCGCGGTGTTTGGAATATTACCGGCTCGGCAACCATTGTGTGCCTTTTCTTTTCTATCGTATCTTCCGGTATTGCGCCCGAACATCTCGTAGTCAACGAATACGCCTTTTCATTCCACGCGACTCCGCTATCTAAAATATTTCTTAGCAAAATTCCTCTGTCATCGGGTTGTGGCACATTCGGGATATTGTGACCGTAAAACCTTTGCCGGTTCTGTGCGGATACCAACGCCGAATTTATGTATTGTAAATCTACTCCTAACTCTTTTGAAATTTGGTCTTTTATCGGTTGAACTGCCGACTTGTTGTTCTCGTAAAGGAAATAATCGGGTTTGAATTTATCTCTTGCGTAAAGGTAATTCTCGAATAACTCCCAGCCGATACCGCTTGCTTCTGTTTCTCTTTTATCTGATGATTGGCTTATGCTCCAGTATGTACAAGGCGAACCGCCTAAAAGTATTTTAAGGTGTTTGCTCATTTTCCCTCCTTGACTATTACAATCTTGCCCTCTTCGGCTATTACCGTTACGGCTTGCCCGATTTCGATACCTGCAATTCGTCGAACGACGGGCGACAGCGTTATGTACACGCTACCGCCGAGCTTCTTCGGTTCGGTCTGTTCCTTAATTCGTTGTTTCATTTTACCTCCTCTGTCGGACTTGTGACCGACGCTGTGCATTACCACCGCCGTAGCGGTGTCACTCTGCTATTTATTTGATATATAACTTAAAATTTCCACATTTGTCATATTACATAATTTATTATACATTTTTACTACTTCATTTTTGTTATAACTGCAAAACAATGTCATCCCTATCGCGGACGTAGTATAATCAACCGCAAATAATCCGCATTCGTATTCTATAATGTTTATGTTTTTCATAATTTCAATCTCCTTAGGTGCGTTCCTTTCGGTAACGTCTTATCCTTAATAATATAATACCACACTATTCAACATGTGTCAACAATTATTTAACATTTATTTAATAATATTTTTAATTCATCTATGCTATACACAACACCTGCAATCGCGCCTTGTTTCCGCATAACTTCGATAAAATTCAACTGTTCCGCAGTCGGTTTGCGCGGATGTACTTTGGTTTCGATAAACGCTGCACGTCCCGTTCCGGGCTGTATTGCCACAATGTCGGAGCAACCTTTTGGCAGTCCTGTCCGGATTGGTATGCCTGTTGCCGTAAATGCCTGAAATACATTTAATCGGAGCGGGATATAACCCAACTCCGATAAGTATAATTCAACTTGTGCTTTAAGTCTCGATTCGGGTGTCATCTTCCGTACCTCTCTTTATAGTTTTTTAATATGTTCCATCGCTGAAACGCCCAGCCCGGAGCATAACCCATTTTGCGACCGTACGCTCGTAACGCGTCTAGCGACTGCCCTGCTTCTTTCAGTTCGTCTTTTTTTTGCTTGCGTTCAATTGCCTCAATCCGTTCCAGTTCGGCTTTTTCGTCCTGCTCAATTTCTTTTCGTGTTAATCCATTGTTTGTGCCACAATATGGACAAATTCGGCTCGTTCCGCTATATACGCGCAGACACGATTTACATTGACGGACGAGTATATCGGGTTCTCTGCTTGCGTTCTGTGTTCTGCGTGTTGCGTTAAGT
>SACC01000239.1 GCA_009928745.1 Clostridia bacterium | reverse complement strand
GCCACATTCATTCCCTCCTTATACAATCTTCCCTTTTGCTATAACTACCGGATAACTTTCGTAGCCCGATATATTTCTATTGGCGCGTACCGTCACATCCTTATCGGTTATAGCGTAATTGAGCGTAGAGCCGGACATTATATGACCGCTCTCCATTACTATCGAATTGCGCACTTCTGCGCCGCTTTCAACCTTAACACCTCTGAATAACACAGAATTTTCCACAATTCCGTTAATCTCGCAACCGTCTGCAATAAGACTGTTCTTAACTGATGCGCTGTTGCGATAAATTGTCGGCACACTGTCTTTTACCTTAGTATATATTACGCCCTCTCCATAGAAAAGTTTGTTTCTTGCCTCGCTGTTCAAAAGGTTCATACTCTCTCTGTAATAAGATCTTACATCATCAATTATTGCTGCGTAACCGTCTACTTTATACGCTTTTATAAATAATTCGTTAAGCTGCTTTGTAAGAATATCCTTTTCAAAATCAAAGAAGCCTCTAGCATATGCGTGTTCAACCAGATTCATTAAAATGTCTTTCTTCATCATATAGACATTAAGTCCTATGGTGCGCTCTCTTGCCTCCGCTGTCTCGGATATAAACATGTCAATAATTCGGTTATCCTTATCCATATCCACCACCAAACGCCTTGAGGTATTGGTGCTTGCGCGGTAAACTAACATCGTAACATCCGCGCCGCTTTCTATATGCGCGTCATAGACTTTTTCAAAGTCAATGTTCATTGCGATATTACTGTTGGTAAGCAAAACATAGTCTTCATTCGCGCGGCGGATAAAGTCCTGTATGCTGTGCAACGCCTCAATCTTGCCCTTGTACATTTCACGCGAGGAATTAAGAACGAAAGGCGGGAATACTGATAATCCGCTGTTTTTTCTGTTCAAATCCCAGTCACGTCCCATACGGATATGGTCCATCAAAGAGCTGTAATTGCTGCGTGTAACAATACCTATCTGAGTAATTCCGCTGTTGACTAGGTTAGATAAGGTAAAATCTATTAATCTGTACCTTCCGCAAAAAGGCAATGACGCCGTTGTTCTATGTATGGTCAGTTCATTCAACTTGTTTTCGTTATCACTTGCGAAAATAACACTCATTACATCATTCATTTATCTATCCTCCTCAACCATTTCGCCAGGCGCAACCTTAGCGCCGTCTTTTACTACTGCATTAGGTCCGATTACCGCAATGCTCCATTCGCCGTTAATAGGAGCCGTCTGCACTTCGCCGATCTTGGCTTCCTCGCCAACTGTTGCGAATTCGGCAACGATTGCATAATTCACAACCGCATTATCCTTGATTATCGCATTGGGTAATATTACCGAATCTTTAATCTTTGCGCCCACGCCTATATATGCGCCGTGCGAGATAATAGAGTTCTGCACATTGCCAAGGATATTCGCGCCTTCGCTTATAATTGAATTGGCTATAACTGCGCCGTTAGATACATATTGGGGCGGCTCCGCCGAGTTCCTTGCGAATATTTTCCAAGAAGAGTCCGAAAGATTAATACCGCTATCGGGATTCAATAAATCCATATTGGACTCCCAAAGACTTGATATAGTACCTACATCCTTCCAGTATCCGCGGAAAGTGAAAGCAAACAGCTTTTTGCTGTCGTTAAGCATATTGGGTATAATATTTTTGCCAAAATCGTTCTCACTTGCTGCGTTGTCCTCGTCCTCAATTAGGTATTTTTTCAATACCGACCAAGTGAATATATATATTCCCATCGAGGCTTTAGTGCTTTTTGGTTTCTTGGGCTTTTCCTCGAATTCGAATATTTTACCGTCCTCAGCTGTATTCATTATTCCGAATCGGCTTGCTTGCTCCACGGGTACGTCAATAACCGCTATCGTGCAGTCAGCGCCCTTCTTTTTATGCGCGTTGAGCATCTCCGAATAATTCATTTTATAGATGTGGTCGCCAGAAAGAATAAGCACGTATTCGGGATTAAAACGGTCAATAAACATAATATTCTGATATATCGCGTTCGCCGTACCTTTGTACCACTCGCTCGCCTTGCCTTTCATGTAAGGAGGCAGCACATATACGCCGCCGCTGAGTCTGTCAAGATCCCACGGCTGACCGTTACCTATGTACTGGTTAAGTTCAAAAGGCTGATACTGAGTAAGCACACCTACTGTATCCACTCCCGAATTAGTACAATTCGAAAGAGGAAAGTCGATAATTCGGTACTTTCCGCCGAAAGGTACTGCCGGTTTAGCCACATTGTGTGTCAGAACTCCGAGTCTTGTTCCCTGACCTCCCGCAAGCAGCATTGCGACGCATTCTTTGTTGTTCCTAGAAATCATTGTTTTGCCCTCCTTGGCACATAAAGTTTTAGATAAGTCACACTATTAGGCATAATGTCCATTTCGATATGGAAGGGTTGGTTATGTACTCCCCCCTTAACTGCTTTATATTTTTTGATGCCCGTTGTGACGCCGTTGCCATATTTTTTATTGGTACTGTCCAATATAGTTTTGTAAGTCCTGTTCTCCGGTACGCCCACATAATAATTGTCCCATTTCATCGGAGAAAAATTCATTACTGCGATTATATAATCTCCGTTGTCTGCAATCCTCATAAAGCATAGGATATTGCGCCCCTTGTCGTCGGCTGTAAGCCAGCGAAAACCGTCGTAGCTAGTGTCTAAAGAATACATTGCAGGCTCGGATATGTAAAGCTTGTTAAGATCCTCTACAAATTTCTTTACTCCGCGATGGGAAGGATAGTCTAGCAATATCCAATCAAGCGCCTGTTTATAATTCCATTCGATAAACTGCGCGAACTCTCCTCCCATAAACATAAGTTTTTTACCGGGATGCGCCATCATATAGCCGAGATAAGTCATTAAACCGCCGAACTTGTCCACATAATAGCCGGGCATTTTATTGACCAGCGAGGCTTTACCGTGCACTACTTCGTCGTGAGATAACGGCAAAATATAATTTTCATTATAAGCGTAAACAATAGAGAAAGTCATTTTTTCTTGCAAGTCCTTGCGGAAATACGGGTCAGCTGTAATATAC
>SACC01000238.1 GCA_009928745.1 Clostridia bacterium | reverse complement strand
ATGTTACTCGTATCAATGGAAGCAAGCTTAACGAAGGTTTTCGTCGCGACCTCTCCGTTACCGATTTTCTTTTCTCCACTGATAGCAGTTATAGAAACAGTAATGCTGTCGAGAGTCTTATCACTAAAGGAATATGCGGTTGAAGAGACTGTTTTTTCCTCTCCGCCGTTAATAACGATTTTATATTCCTCCGCGCCTGTTACCTTGTCCCATTTTACGGTACTGCCGTCATAGGTTATGTTTCCCGTCTGCTCTAAGGCAAGCTTATCGCAAGAGCAAAAGCATAACGCCAACAAAACTGCAAGTACCAAAATCGAAAAAGTAATTATTATCTTTTTCATGTTATTTACCTCCTAATCTTTTTATTATTCTATTTGAAAACGGAGTTTTGGGTAAGAAACTCCGTCTGCAATCCATATTTCACCGTCCCAACATAGCTCGTAAAACAGCCATTCTAAGCTTTTGAACTGCGATGGGGTATGCGTGTCGAGAGAGAAAGATTTTGTAATGCTATCAGTGATTCTGCCGTCACTTGTTATATTGTTTGCAGCCGCGGCGAAGCACATTTTTATTAAACTTTCGCTTGATAAATAACCTGAGATACCGCCTTTTGTATTGCCTTCAGATCGGATATTGCCTTCGGCGTAGCAACAATCTATGACGGAGCTACCCGCCGTATAACCCGATATGCCGCCGACATAAAATAATATGAAGTAAGATTCTATACTTGTTGCCGTTATATTGCCTGTTGAGTAACAGTTTATTGCGGAAGAGTCAGTCATTTGCCCTGCGATGCCGCCGCATTTAGAATACGTATCTCCCGGTTTTAATTCTATTTTTCCATTTATAAAGATACTGCCGCTTTGGGCCTTTACGTCATGTCGAACTAAACCCGTCGAAGAACAACTCGTAAAGGTCGCGCTTGTTGCGTCCCCCGCTATTCCTCCGCAACATATATTGCTTGTCTCTTTACTCCAGCCGTAATTATCATATATTCGGTCGTTCGTAGTAAGCTTAATATTATTCATTGACGAACAAAACGTCAAATTTGCATCCTGCAGCTTCCCTACAATTCCGCCTAAATAGATGTTATTCGTTAGATCGGCTAAAGCGCATCCTCCGCCCCCTGTTAATGATTCGATATCCACAATAGTTTCCATATTACCAATGACATTATTAAAAGAACCGGAACTTCCGAATCCAATTACACTACCAATATAAGCGAAGGTGCTAAAATACGCGGTGCGATGATTTTGAGTCTCATAAATAGATATCTCGTCGCTTATGCAGACCGACATATTCCCTTCTGATATAAGGTTTTTTGAAAGTATAGACGTTTTGTTTTGTCCGACAATTCCACCTGCATATATGTACTTTTCCGATGAATATTTAGAAGTATTCCCGTATTTAATATCGATAGAAAGATTTGCGCTAATATCGGAAAGAGTGTCGTTATTCGTGCCGATCGCGCCTCCGACGATGTCGCATATTTCGTCTCTATTTATGTTTTCCCTCGTAATATCCAGAGATATAGTACCCCTTTCCAACAAACAATTCAATATTTTCCCGTCGTTTACTGCTGAAATACCACCGATTTCGACTTCACTATTTATATAGTCTTTTGCGGCTATTTTTATATTTATAGAAAAATCTTTAATACAGACATTACGGATTATGCCGTTATTAATAACGGCAATACCTCCGACGGAAGCGCCATATTGGCTATTTTTAGGTGTAGAGAGAGTAAAATTACTGATAACGAGATTGCGAATTACTCCGTTGTTTTCCGTAAACAAACCGCAGTTATAGCTTGAAATTGAATAATTACAAATTTCATAGCCGTTTCCGTCAAGGGTTCCGTAAAATGTACCCAAGCTCGATATATTTTCACCGCCGACATCAAGATTATTCCCAAGGTAATACGTTCCATAGGGATCTGATTCTATCAAAGAACGCAAGGCTCCGAAGGTATAAACCGCGATACTTTTACTGTCGGCTTCCCATTTTGCATACACAGTAATATCAGTATTGAATGCAGTCATAAAATTGTATGGAAGAGTCAATTGCTCGTCAGAAAACCACCCGAAAAAAACATAACCAACTTTTGTCGGTTCTTCGGGCGCCTCGGGAATACTTCCCTCGAGAGCCGTTATTTTTTGAGCGCCTCTGCCTCCGTTAAGTTCCAAGGTGACTGTTATCAATATCGGCGTCCACCTTGCATAAAGCTTCAAATTTCTGGCAGGCATTACGTCAAAGAAATATAGCGTCTTCACCATGTGTAACATATTGAGTAATATCTCCTTGTTGGAGTTCGCCTCCATTTCCATCAAAAATTACTAGATATGTAGCAATTGTCCAAATTGCAGTTACTGTAGTGTCAGCCTTAATATCATCAAAAGTCTTATCCCAACCATCAAAAACAGCTCCTTCTCGTTCCACTAAAGGAGCGTTTGCGCTTGCCCCATACTCAACAGTTTGCACGGTTTCGCCGCTTATTAAAGTGCCGCCGTTAAGGTCGAAGGTAACTGTGCATGTAAGTGCCCATTTAGCATACAATATTCCACTTGGTGCGCTTTCTATTGTGTCATACCTAGTACCGCTGAAATCGTCTGTAGTATACCAACCGTCAAAAGTATAGCCTTCACGATATTAAAAGGTCGCATTCTAATAGATATTTGAACATTGCATTCAGCTTGTTATCACTACTTCTATGCTTTGCAATTTCCAACAAAATGTCTATGTCCAAATAATATACCTTCTTTCGATTTTGCGTTGCCTCTTTGCCTATCTTTGCCGCAAGTGCGGTCTTTCCGCTTCCGCTTTTGCCTATCAGGAATAAATTGCCGTCTTCATTTAGCCAGTTAAGTTTCATAAGCTCTAATATCTGCCAGCTTGTAACTCCAGTCTGCTTGTCAATATCAAATTCTAGTTTTGGCAGTTTGCTTTTCTTGTACAACTTACCTTTGGCTTTTTCCTTGCGTTTTTCATACTCTTCATTGAGAATATAATACAAATAATCCAAGTTGCTTAATCCGGTTTCTTTGAGTTCTATTTCTCCAT
>SACC01000237.1 GCA_009928745.1 Clostridia bacterium | reverse complement strand
TGAAAAAGAAAGAGAACTTGAAAGGGAAAAAAGAAGAGAAGGAGTTGTTAAAAAGCCTTTAATAGAAGAAGCAGTTAAAATTGATTTCATACAAGAAATAATTTCAAATGATTCAAATAATAGCGATGAAATCCTTACCTTAAACGAAAGCACGCATTTGGATTCTAAACAATTGGATGGGATTTTAAAAACTATTGAACAATATTGTAAGAGCTTTATTGAAAATTTGTTCAAGGACTTTGAATAAGAGCTGGTGACTTGCTTACCTATGCTATTTTATACTTACATAATTATTTGCCTTTTGAACAGGCACGTAAAATTACCTTATCAGATACTGCTTCAACTTTCTCAATATTGATATCGATAAAAGTTTCGTCGGTGCCGACTTCGAGGATTTTGCAGCCTTTGGAGACGAGATAGGCGGAGAATTGCCAAAGCTTTTCGAACCTGCCGTTGCTGTCCATAATGAAGCTGATGTCTTCTTTGGGGTAATATGCCGATATTCTGAAATACTTAGTCATTGTTAGTTCCTCCTTGTTCTTAAATCCATGGTTTTGTGGATTATGTATGCTTCCATATAAAGTGTGTGATATTGGAATACGATAACTTGTATATCGTTATCGGTTTGTTCATAGACTTTTTTGTAGGATAAGTGATGGCTTTCGAGATCTGCAATAATGTAGTTATACGCATCTTCTTCGGATGCGAATTCTTCAGTGATATAGTTCTTTGTTACATAGTACATAGCTTTTCTCCTTTGCCGTTATGCGGCTGATTTTAGTTTCTTAATTTGTCTGTTGGCGTATGGTAGCCAAATTTTATTTACATAGTTAAGCACCGTTTCGTCGGGTTTGGAATCTTTGTCCCCGTAACACTGCAAGAGCTTCTTGTTCTTAGGTGAATACTCTACTGTTGCTAAGGGTAAATCGGGGTTAGAGGCGTTACGGATAAAGAATATTAGCGACTCTTCGCGTATCATCTTTTGGTCGTAATTCATACGTCCTACGCAGTGGTGCAGGGTATTACCCTCTCGGATAAGGTCTGCCGGGCTTCTTGCGATAACTACGATAAAGGAAGTAGTTTTTTCGTATTGCAAAGGTAGGTATTTTTCCGCAATATGAGCGAATTGTTCGTAAAGAACTTTGCGTTCTGCCTCGTCCTTGATTGCCTTTGCCGTGTTGTACTCGTCAATACGGATATCGTGCCAACGCTTGAAGTCGTGAGGATAACGGTTCTTGTCTACGGTCATATCTAAGCCGAGATAATCACAGGCTTTGAGATAGTCAGAGTACGAACTGATATTCGTTAGCTGTTTTCCGATATACAAAAAGAACCGTTCTCTATCTTCTTTGAAAAGTTCCCGTATTGCTTTGTAATTACTATTGTATCTAAGCTCCTTTTTTGCCTTTTCAAGGCTTTGTATCTCTCCAAGAGGGCTGTTCTTCTTGTATGCCTGCATAATTGTTGTTATGTAATGGGTAGTTTTACTTAGCTCTTCCCGATTATTTACAAGCCATTTACGGAAAGCCTTATCGTTCGCCACTTTTTCAAGTATCATCTTACTTTTTACATATTCAGTCAGTCCAAGCTTCAGGATATACTCCGTTTGCGGGTACTGCTCATATAACCGTAGATACTGCAATATGTCTGTTCCCTGATATAACTCCCAAGCCGAGTACTTGTATTCGGGATATTTCGCAAGGTACTCTTTATTTACAATCGGCGCGTACGGGTCAAAAAGTTTGTCATCGTTCCAACCCCATTCGCCGTCCTCGTACCACTTTGGGTATTTAGTCAAGCCCTGTTCATACCAGCCTACGATATAGCCGCCGATATAGTAGAAAATCATATCTTTGAGATAGCATCTGTTAGAATGTACTCCGTGCATAGCTACCTGCTTGCAGTACCATTTTTTGTAACGGTTCTTGACAGCGACTGTCATTTTTACAAGCTCTTTTTCGTTCTTGGTAAGATAGCTGTAGAATCTTACATGCCCGTCTTGTGTAGGGTAGCAAGATAAATCGGTTTTCTTAATACACTCAACTATGTATTTCGGGATGGGCTTAATCATCTCGGGTTTCATAACCTCACCTCCATATCAGAACCGAATAAGGCTTTCAATTTAGATATAATCACATCATCGACTTTTGGCGTTTCAGGCTCTTTTTGCGGTAAGTGCTTCGTCTCGATACCGTAATCGCTTTCGTCTATTACTAAGTCATACTTAGCCCGAATCTTGTTGAAATACAGCTCTGCACTATGGTAAGGGAAGCCGATCATCGGAACACGCTTTTGAACCCCGAGTTCTCGGCTTGTCAAAGTTAAGTTGAACTCATTAGCAAGCCTAACTGCATTATCCCCGAATACCTCATAGAAGTCACCGAGCTTAAGCGCTATTACCGACTCAGGATAAGCGTCTTGTATTCTCATATAGCTTTGGTATAACAAATTGCCTTGCGGTTTCTGTAACGGCGGTTCGGGAGCTTTAACTACTTCTTCGATCTCTTCCTCAATATCCTCGTCTACTTCCTCGCAATCTATGATTTCACCGTCCTCGGTTATTAGCTGACTTCTATGGTTATCGTCGGGCTCTTCTTCGGCTGTATTGAATAAGGAGAGCTGCATATCGGTCTTCTCGGGTTCTTTTACCTTAACGGGAGCTGATACTGTTTTCGGTGTAGCTTTGGGCTCGGGTTTGTATTCTGTACCATCGGGATAGTAAAGAGTACCTATAATAGAATCTTCTTCGAAATAGTGTATAGCCCAGCCGAATACTGTCTTAGCTTCAACACAAGCGCTCTTTGCGTTATTACCGGCAAGCTTCTTTGCTTCTTCGCAAGCGTATTTCATAAAGCCGTCTAAGTCCTTACGGTTAACTAGTCGTTTGCCGTCAACCTCGGTCTCTACGCCTTTATTAATCTTGTCAGCCAAGATTTGACTTACGTTTCCCTGCAGATAGCTTTTAATAGCTACCTGCTCGGGTGTAGTTGTCTGTAGGTTTAACTCAATCATTTGTTTTCCTCCTGTTCTTGTATTAGTTCGTCAATTAGCATTCTTTCAAGCT
>SACC01000010.1 GCA_009928745.1 Clostridia bacterium | reverse complement strand
AGGTAAGCGCGCTGACAATGGAAGAATTATATAAAATAATCCGCGAAACACTCTATGTTGATGCATACGATATTCAGGAAAAAGAAATGAAAGTATATATGAGCGATAAGCTCTCGCGCGGACTGGAAGCCTTGTTTTTCTTATGCTCTGAGTGCGGCGGAGCGGCGACGATTATTGGCGGGGACGATTCTTTCCAATGTTCAAAATGCGGCGCAAAAATGCGTATTAACGAGTACGGTTATTTAGAAGGCTCCAGATTCAAGACGACAAGGGAATGGGACAACTGGCAGATGGACGAGATAGCCGAATACGCAAAAAACTGTAAGGATGGAGAGCTTGTATACCGTGTAGAGAATTATGAGCTGATAGATTATACCGGAGAAGAAAAAATCTGCATAGACAAGGGCGCATTTGAGCTATATACCGACAGATTGGTAATCGGCGAACATACAATAAAGATCAGCGATATACAAGGTACGGCGCTGCATATTATTAACAGCCTGTTAATCACAACCCTGCAAGGCAAGAATTATTGCTTTATCAATAATAATCAGCTTGTTATCGGTATACACATGTGGTATGCAGTTGACGCGTTAAGAGGAGTAATCAGCCAGAACAAATCAGGCTTAAGGCTGCAGAATTAGTCATTGATGTCGGAGGTGTTATGGGAATAATCAAAGCCGGAATGTGGGACAAAATGCAATATATTTTCCGTAATTATTACGATAGAATGATGCATACCTGCCTGCATTATAACGGTAATCTTAACAAAGAAGCGTTAATTGAAGCGTACACGATTATTGTAACTAAAGTACCTATATTGCGTAGCAAATATGTAGCTAATCCAATAAAACCGTATTGGAAGATTACACCGCATGTAAACGCTGATAATTTTTTCAGCTTTGTTGAAGTCAGCGATCTGGAGATTGCCTCGGATACCTTCCTTAACACTTGCTTCCCAGCGCAATCAGAGTATCAAATTAGAGTGATGCTTGCACGGTGCGGCGATAAGGATACGCTTTGCACGCTTGTCAACCATATGTGTTTTGACGGAAGCGATCTAAAATATTTTAATAACAAATTAGCCGAGTGTTACAACAACATTGTGACCAAAAATATCCATACTGTGGATATAAAGGGCGGCGACCGTTCGGATATGCAGTTATACAATTCTATGCCTGATGAGGACAAAAAGAGTGCCAAAAAACTATATCGCAACGCAAGTATTGTCAAGGAAAAAGTGCAGTTTCCATACGATGGCGTAAGCTCAAAAGACCGCCATATGATAGTTAAGCGCAAGATAAGCGCAGAGTTTTTCCGCAAGCTGAAAGCCGTCGGGAAGCAAAATAACGCTACGATTAACGACATTGTGCTAGCCGCCTATTATCGCTCTTTTTATAGTATTAATAAAATGAACAGCGATGAAGCCTTGTCAATTGCAAGTATGATTGATTTGAGACGGCATATCAATACCAAAGCAACAGCCGGACTAACCAATATGACAGGTCTTTTTATGTGTCGGTTAGAGCATCTTGGAAAAGATATGTCCGAGACTATAACAAGGGTGCGGGAAGCGCTTGGAAATATTAAAGGTGACAAATTTATCGGACTTTACGGTCCGCCGCTACTAAGACTCGCATTCAATATTTTTCCTAATATAATTGCCGAGAATTGTATTAAAATCGGTTATTCCAATCCCCTTCTAGGGATGAGCAATATTGGCATAATAGACGATAAGGCATTAATAATGGGTGGAGTAGGACTATTGGACGCGTTTATGACAGGAGCAACCAAGTATAAGCCATATATACAACTTGCGTTTACCACTTTCCGCGATGAGATAACATTCACCGTGGCGGTTAAGGCAAACAATAACGACAGACGGACAATCGAAAGATTTTTGACAGGTATAGAAACAGAATTACAAAATTTTATTGGTTAGGAGGAAGTATGGATTACAAAAAAAGCGCTGACGGAATGATGCGCCTTGTGAAAAAGGTAGTGGATGAGATCGGTCCAAGATTGCCGGGCTCAGACGAGGAAAGAGCTGCGGCAAAACTAATAAGCAGCGAATACGAAAAAAATATCGGGCTAAAGACGGTATCAGAGCCTTTTAAGGTAGCTCCTCTCTCTACAATCGGATTCATCCCTTATCTCGGTTATATCGCAATATGCGGATTTTTACTATTCTTTATAATGCCGATATTCGCTACAATTGCAGCGTCAATAGTACTTATTTACGCCTTTACAATGGTTTTTGTTTATACAGACATATTCAAGTTTTTATGGTCGAAAAAAGACAGTGAGAATTTTTACACAGTACAAGAAGCGCGGTCAGGTAAATCGGATTTTACAATTATACTTGGAGCGCACTACGACAGCAGCTGGCATTGGATTCTTCAATACAATAATCCCAAGACTTTTTTGCCGAAACTAGCGTTGGGCATAGTAGCTGTATTAATGCTTTTTGTTACAGGTATTGTGCTGACCGCAACTGGCAACAACGTGCCGATATGGACAGCCATTGCTAATTATTCGGCTAATCCTTGGAGCGCAACGCAGTGGACAATGCTAATTCTGCCATTGTTGCTTTCTCCCGGTCTCGTATTCCTCACGCTATTTTTATCGCACGATAAAAGTATTGCGTCCCCCGGTGCGATGGACAATCTGTCAGGCATTGCGCTTAATATGGAGATTGCCAAGCATTTTAACGCTAATCCCGAAGAATTACCCGACAATTGCCGACTGGTCGCTATGGCGTTCGGCTGTGAGGAAGCAGGACTGAAAGGCTCAATGGCGTTCGTAAAAAAGCATAAAACTGACGGTCTACTTAATAACGCATATTTTATTAATACTGATGCAGTTAGCGATGGAGAGTATTTTGAAGTTGTAACTGGCGATCTTATGCAGTTGACCAACTTTGATCCAGAGATGATAAAATTGGGCTATGAGTGCTTGCAAGAGACGGGTGTAGTTAAGAAAACAGGCAAAATAATCAATCCTATCGGCGGATGCGATTCCACTCCTTTTGCTAAAGCTGGTGTGCCAACGGTAACAATTGCCGCGCAAAATCCCGTGCCGTCCACATATTATCATACTAAAGATGATAGACCTGAAAGATTAAGTACCGAGGTTTTTGCGCAAGGTTTGGAAGTCATATACAGATTTGTAAAGAAAATATGCGACAAGGAAACATCAAAGTAAATTAAAGTAACAGCATTATAAGAACGATAAAAAAGAAATGATAAAAAAGAAACGGTAAAAAAGAAACGGTAAAATAAGCAACAGCATAATATAAAAAGCACAATAAAAAAACAGCAAAGTAAGAACCATATAATATAGAACGCCCCGATTATAAAAAATCGGGGCGTTCTATATTATGATAATCAGGTTAGAATTAACTGTATTGAATATATAGATAACTATATTAATTCGGCAAGTTTACTTTGAACGATTCGGTAAAGTTAGTAAAAAACATTACAACATAGCCTAACATTAAAGGTATGAACTCATATAGCGCCATTTGCTTAAATATTGCTAGAAGTATTATATCAATGAATACTAGACTGAAGAAGATAATAGTCAATATTTTGTAACGGATATTCTTGTTGAACATATGTATCAGACCGAGCGCAATTGACCCGAAAGAAAGAACGGCGAAGAGTATTGCAGTAGCGACATGTATCCAATAGAATATTATTGGATCCTTGCTCATATTGCAGAAGGTCAGTACGAGGAAAAACATTCCCGAATATAACAGCCAATTCCCTTGTTTTGATTTAAAACCGATTCGGTCGTAAAGTCTGTTGACATTGAGAAAGATTGCAAGACCCGAGGTAATACTCCAGACAAGGAATAGGGGGTAATTATATCTTCCGATTTCGCTTAGCGAGAACTGAAGGGGATTTTTTATATCAAGATAAAACATTCCGTACATAAGCGCAACAAGCATAGCAACCGCGCAAACTAATTCATTCTTGGAAAAAGCCTTAAGACGTTTAAAAAATTCTTTCATAAATTCTCCTTTGTACTTTTATATTCTAGCATTAAAAAAATATGATTGCAATAATTAATATATGATATAATACAAACAATAGTATAATATAAACAAAATTATAAAAAAACAAAAATATCAAGTTAAATTGTAAAGAAAACAATGTCAATAATAAAAACAATAGCAAAACGAAACAAAAGCTAAGATGAAGTAAAACAAAACATTCCGTTACCGTATAAAAAAGTAGCTCAACAATTACTTGTTGAGCAAGTTGGAGCGGAGGACGGGAATCGGACCCGCGGGTATCGGCTTGGGAAGCCGACGCTCTACCATTGAGCGACCTCCGCATATCAATATATCAATATATCAATATTATAAACAACGATTATTTGTCTGTCAATATAAACGAGGAAGAAGTTATGAAGAAAATATTATCTCTTATAACCACATTAATAATTATACTATGCTCTATGACATTTTTCTCGTGTAAGGACAATGATACGGTAAGTAAAGAACCGCGAGGATATATAACGGCGATTAACAAAGAGCTTTTTACCGCCGCGAATAACGGAGAAAGAATCATTTTGACGGGGGTTAATGCAGGAGGCTGGCTGCTTACCGAGGACTGGATGTGCCCGACCTCGCTTAATGGTAATCTTCACGAGGAAAGAGGACAATATGAATACGAAGATGCCTTTACCGAGCTGTACGGACTAGAAAAAAGTCAAGAATTATTCAACCAGTACAGAGAAAACTGGTGGGGCGAAGAGGATTTTGATAATTGCTTGGCGATTGGGATTAATATGATTAGACTTCCGTTCGGCTGGCGTGACCTGCAAGAGCTTGACTATACATATCGAGATAATCCCTTTGAGCGTCTTGATTATTTTGTGGAAAATTGCGCAGAAAGGGGCATATATGTTATCCTTGATCTTCACGGCGCGCACGGCTCGCAGAACGGAAAACATCATTCGGGCGATACGAGAACGGGCGGCGACTTGTACGGCAACGAAATCAATATGGCGCTTACTGAAGAGCTGTGGGTGAGGGTTGCTGAGCATTACAAGGATAATAAGTGGGTAGCTGGCTACGATTTGCTTAACGAGCCAGAGGGAACTCCCGGCGCGCTGATGACCAAGAATACTCCGCATTGGGCATACTATGACAGGTTATATAACTCAATACGGCTTATTGACAGCAATCATATGATAATAATGGAGGGTGTTTGGGAGATTAATAGTTTGCCTGATCCTGTCTTGTTCGGTTGGACTAATGTTTGCTACGAATTACATTTTTATCAATGGAATAACAGTAATAGCTTAGTTGCGCAACAGAATTTTTTGATGACAAAGATTTTGCTGAATGAAATATGTAATTATAATGTGCCATTATTTATTGGAGAATTTACATTTTTTGACAATCAAGCCTCCTGGGAATATGCGCTTAGTCTTTTTAACGAAAAAGGTTGGAGCTGGGCTTTATGGACTTATAAAGTAATGGGCGCTGACAGCTCCTGGGGCTTATACTGCGGTGAAAACCGAACTTTGAATAATTCGGTAACAGCGTCCGATAGCGAAGAGGTAATTGCCGAAAAATGGTCAAGACTTAGCACTTCAGAGCACTTTACACCTAATCAATGGCTAATAGATGTTATCATGGAGTATACTTTTAAAGGTAATTAAATTAGATGGTTAATAATATTCCGTTTAGTCCGTCTATTTTATTAGGCGCTTGTCCATTGTACTTGCAAAATTGATTGACTTATACTGTTATATAATGTATATTATATAGGTATTTGGAGAACTATGGAATATTCAAAACTTTTAGCAAATGAATTTAATATAAGAGAACCGCACGCGGTTAATATTATTGCGCTTATCAATGAAGGCAATACTATACCTTTTATCGCAAGATACCGCAAAGAGATGACCGGTTCCTGCGATGATCAGGTATTAAGAGAGATCGCCGACAGGTATGAGTATTTGTTGGGGTTGGTTAAGCGTAAGGAAGAGGTTGTTTCCTCGATTACCGAACAAGGCAAATTCACAGACGAGATACGCCTTGCGCTGGAGTCTGCGCTTACCCTTGCCGAGGTTGAGGACATTTACCGTCCATACAAGCAGAAACGCAAGACGAGAGCAAGTGTCGCTATCGAAAAAGGCTTGCAGCCGCTTGCAGAACTAATACTCGCGGAAAACACACCCGAAATACTCAAAAAAGCCGCAACTTTCATCAATGCTGAACTTGGGGTCAACAATGTTGAAGATGCGGTGAATGGCGCGAAAGATATTATTGCCGAGATCATCTCAGACGATGCGGCAATGCGAAAGACATTAAGAGAATATATGTCGGCAAAAAGTGAGATAAAATCTCAGCTTGCTAAGAAAGAGGAAACCAAAGTATTCGAGATGTATGCGGATTACAGCGAAAGCGTAGCAACTATCCCCTCGCATAGAATTCTTGCAATCAACAGAGGCGAGAGTGAGGGCGTATTAAAGGTTGCAGTTGTCGTTGACGCCGAGTTCGCCATTAATTCAATTAATAAAAAATATGTTAAAGGCAGCGGCATAAGTTCGGATTATATAAAGGAAGCGATTGACGACAGTTACAAACGTCTTATTTTCCCTTCGCTTGAGCGCGAAATACGCACAATGCTTACCGAAAAAGCCGACGAACAAGCAATCAAAATGTTCGAAGTTAATCTGCGTCCGCTGCTGTTGCAGCCTCCGTTGAGAGGCAAAGTAGTGCTTGCGCTAGATCCTGCATACCGTACGGGCTGTAAGGTTGCTGTAGTCAACGCTAACGGCGATGTGCTGGCAACGGGAGTGGTGTATCCTACTCCGCCGCAAAGCGCAGTGGAGGACGCCGAGGACAGGCTGATGAAAGCGATCGACAAGTTCGGCGTTGAGGTTATATCTATCGGTAACGGCACCGCCTCAAAAGAGACAGAGATTTTTGCCGCCGGACTTATCAAGAAGTGCAAGCACCCCGTATCTTATATTGTTGTCAATGAGGCAGGCGCGTCGGTATATTCGGCGAGTAAGCTGGGCGCAGAAGAATTCCCGCAGTTTGACGTATCTTTAAGAAGCGCGGTGTCTATCGCCAGACGGCTGCAAGACCCACTTGCTGAGCTTATAAAAATAGATGTAAAATCCATCGGCGTCGGTCAGTATCAGCACGATATGCCGCAAAAGCGTCTTACTGAAGTATTGGAAGGCGTGGTTGAAGACTGCGTAAACAAGGTAGGCGTAGAATTGAATACCGCATCGTATAGCCTGTTGACTTATGTCGCGGGGCTTAATAAAAGCATCGCCAAAAGTATAGTGGAATACAGAGCGGCAACACCGTTCAAAAAGAGAAGCGATTTGATGAAAGTACCCAAGCTAGGCGCGAAAGCGTACGAACAATGCGCCGGATTTTTGCGTATAAGCAAGGGTGAAAACATCCTTGATAATACGGGAGTACATCCCGAATCCTATGCGGCAGTCGGCAAATTACTTTCCTATTTTGGATACAGCGCAAAACAGCTTGCAGATGGTGAGTTGGGCGACCTTATGAACAAAGTTCACGAGGCAGGCATTGCCAAAGTGGCAACGGCTTGCGGCGTAGGTACGCCCACGCTTAACGATATTATAGTTGAGCTAATGAAGCCCGGTCGTGACGTCAGAGACAGCCTGCCCGCGCCGATATTGCGCAAAGATTTGCTGGATATTGGCGATTTGAAAGAGGGTATGGAGATAGTCGGCACGGTAAGAAATGTTATAGACTTCGGCGCTTTCGTTGATATTGGCGTTCATCAGGACGGACTTGTTCATATATCGCAGATTACAGATAAGTATATAAAACACCCTTCCGAGGTACTCAAAGTTGGAGATATAGTTACAGTCAGAGTAATTTCCGTTGACAAAGAGAAGAAAAAGATTTCCCTAACGATGCGCGGAGATGACGTTGGCTGACAAAAGAGTCAGAAACCACAAAGGCAAACAGTAAAAGAACAAACGATTAAAGAACCGGTTGTTAAGCAGCAGGAAGATAGCTACGATGTAGCGCTCGAAAAACTCAAACAACGGTTCGGAAAGCATTAAAAGGAGTGTGCTATGGCAAAGACAATTATTAACGAAGCCGCTTGCAAGGGTTGCGGCTTATGCGTATGGGCTTGCCCGAAAAAGATTCTTGCAATCAAGGAAGATTATACCAACGCAAAAGGATATTTTCCAGTATCTAATCAAGATCCCGATGCTTGTATCGGCTGCGCCGCGTGCGCGATAATATGTCCGGATTGCGTGATTGAGGTGGAAAAATGAGTGAAAGAGAATTAATGAAAGGCAATGAGGCTATTGCAGAAGCGGCGATACGCGGCGGATGCAGATTCTTCTTTGGATATCCTATAACTCCGCAAAATGAGATACCCGAGTATATGTCGGCAAGATTACCAGAGGTAGGCGGCGTATTTATACAAGCGGAGAGCGAAGTATCGGCAATCAATATGGTATACGGCGCAGCAGGTGTCGGCGCGCGGGCAATGACCAGCTCAAGCAGTCCGGGCATCAGCCTTAAGCAGGAAGGTATATCTTATATCGCAGGCGCAGAGTTGCCTTGCGTTATCGTCAATATGGTTAGATGCGGTCCGGGACTCGGAGGTATACAACCCTCGCAGGGCGATTATTTTCAGTCGGTTAAGGGTGGCGGACACGGAGATTACCGTATGCTTGTTTACGGTCCGAGCACCGTACAAGAGGCGGTTGAGCTGGCGTATAGCGCTTTTGACAAGGCGGAGCAGTACAGATTACCGGTAATGATACTAGGTGACGGCATGCTAGGTCAGATTATGGAGCCAGTAAGCCTACCCGAGATGAAAGATATCAGTAAGCTGCCCCGCAAAGAATGGGCGGCGGACGGTTCGCATATCGGAGCTGACAGAAAGATTATCAATTCACTCTACATTGAGCCTGACATTCTTGAAGCCATGAATATAAAGCTCAATAATGTTTATATTGATATGAGCAAAAATGAAGTGATGTGCGAGGAATACTTGTGCGATGATGCGGAGATTATAATAACCGCTTACGGCACAGTCGGACGCATCGCGAAAAGCAGTGTGCAAATGCTCAGGAAAGAAGGTATTAAGGCAGGTTTAATAAGACCTATCACGCTCTATCCGTTCCCGACGCAAGTGTACGCAAAACACGTCGCAAGAGCGGAGCTAAAAAATATCTTGTGCGTCGAGCTTTCTATAGCCGGTCAGATGATAGAGGATGTCAGACTGTCAGTTGACGGCAAAAAGCCTGTTAGCTATTTTGGCAGGGGCGGCGGCAATGTAATGAGCGCAGAAGATATTGTTAAGGTTATTAAGGAGGGCAGATAAAATGGCAAAAGTATTCACAAAAACTAAAATGTTGACAGATGTGCCCTTTCATTATTGTCCGGGCTGTACGCATGGAATATCGCATAGGCTGGTTGCTGAGGTGTTAGAAGAGATTAACGCCGAAGGTCACGTAGTAGGCATCGCTCCGGTCGGCTGCGCAGTTTTCGCATATAAATATTTTAATTGCGATATGCTGGAAGCAGCGCACGGTAGAGCGCCGGCAGTCGCTACAGGCGTAAAAAGGGTTAATCCCAACAATATTGTGTTCGCTTATCAAGGCGACGGGGATCTTGCAAGTATCGGTATGGCAGAGACAGTACACGCTGCAATACGCGGTGAAAATATTACGGTTATATTCATTAATAATTCCATATACGGTATGACGGGCGGACAGATGGCGCCAACAACGCTTGAAGGACAAAAAAGCACTACTTGTAAGAGCGGAAGAGACCTGACAGTCAACGGCAATCCCGTTAAGGTAGCAGAAATGCTCGCTACGCAGGACGGTCCCGCATATATCGCGAGAGTATCTTTGCACAATGTGTCTAATATTGTTAAAGCTAAGGCTGCAATCCGCAAGGCGTTCCGTTGCCAGATTGAGAACAAAGGCTTTTCAATGGTTGAGATATTGTCAACTTGTCCCACCAACTGGGGATTAAGCGCAGTCGCGTCAATGGATTTTGTAGCTAACGAGATGATAAAGAAATTCCCTCTCGGCGTATTCAAGGAGGTATAATTATGATTAATGAGAAAATAATTGTGGCAGGCTTTGGCGGTCAAGGCGTGTTGAGCCTCGGTCAATTCATCGCCTACTCTGCGATTCACGAGGGCAAGGAAGTTACCTGGTTACCGGCGTACGGTCCTGAGATGAGGGGCGGTACCGCTAATTGCAGCGTAGTTGTCAGCGACGAAACTGTGGCTTCTCCTATAATCTCTATCCCCGATACGCTTATTGCGATGAATAAGCCCAGCCTATATAAATTCGTTGACAGGGTAAAGCCTGGCGGTGTAATTATTGTCAATAGCTCACTGATAACCGATAAAGTGGAGAGAACAGACGTAAAAGTCTTATATGTAGACGCAGGCGCGTTGGCGATTGCTGCGGGTAACGCAAAGACGGCTAATATCGTTGTGTTGGGCGCTTATATCAAGGCAACCGGCGTTATTACCAAAGAATCGGCAATAGCGGCGATTGAGAAGAAGTTCAGCGATAAGCCTAAGGTTATTCCGGCTAATATCAAAGCCTTTGAGTTAGGATACAATATAGAATAGTTCAATCTATTACATAAGTTCTAATACAGACTGTTTAAGAGGGAAACGTGCTAAGGACCAAGATTGGTCTTACGCTCCGTTTCTCTCTTTTTATGTAATAACAGAGGCTTGCATCTTTATGTTTATTTTTGCTCGACTGCTACAAATTTACGTAATTTTTCTTTCTAGAATAATCATTTTCCAAAAGGCTTGCTTGCCGCTGATACTTATGCTATAATCATATTACTAAGCAGAGTAGATTCGATGCGTTAAGTGTTGCGGGATGGGATGTCGCCTGCAAACGAAAGGTAAAACCTGCGGTATCGAGTCGCGTCCGTTGCCAATCATTGCATTAATGCAATTTTTTTCAATGGACCTCTTTAACAGGAGGTTTTTTTATGAGGAAAAGAGTTCAGCTAGACACTAAAAAAATGGTGTACACCGCCGTACTCATCGCAATTGCCACAATCGCCAACTATTACACTATATATTTGCTTAATCGTGTATTAGCGGTTTCTTTTACCTATTTACCATGCTTTGTCGCGGGTGTGTTCTTAGGTCCCGTTTACGGATTAGCAGTGGGAATTGCGGGTGATTTTTTGGGTCTCGTATTTTCGGGGAACATTGGTTTAATTAACCCGTTTATTCTTATAGCCAGCGGCTTGCTGGGGTTAATACCGGGACTGGTATTTCGCTATATTAAGCTGAATAATTACGCAAAAATCGTAATTTCGTTTTTGATATGTCTGCTAATTTGCACCGCAGGGCTAAATACCTTTGGTATTTGGATCTATGGTAGCCGTTCAAAAACTTTCTGGGCGTTTCTTCTTGCAAGGCTTCCTTGGCAAACTCTAATGGTTACCGTCAACGTTGGTATAACATACGCCATATTTAATCCGTTGAAGAAATATGTTTTTAAGCCCTATCTCTTTGTCCCTCCCGAAGTCGCGGTGTCAGCTTCAGCTGCGGATGCTGAAAATATTAATTCGAATATAACTAACGAATAAAACGCTTGTTGCCATAAAATAGAACTGCCGCATAGTTAAGGTCGCTTTGTTTCTTTGCAAGTCTAAAATTTGTAAGTTAGTAAGTTCGTCACAGCATAATTTATTAATATTTAAGCAAAAGCTTTTATGTTTTTGCTTTTTTTGCTTTTGTAAAAAAGGCTTTGATATTTACAAGTTTGAATAGCGCGACTAAGGCAAAGTACATTACAATAGCGGTTATGCCGCATAATAAAGTTACCACACCCATTGATAGATATTGGGACAAAAAGTATTGTAACAGCTTAATCAATGCAAAGAGCAAAAGCGCAAAAATAGTTGTTTTGACTATAATATCATAGTAGGTTTGTTTCAACGCGCCTATCTTTGTAAGATATATGCTGTTGAGCGCAAACGATATAAAATAGAAGCCCGTCATTGCGACAGCAAGAGCATATATACCTATTAAGGGCGGCAAGAAATACAGCGCAAGCACCATAAATGCTATACCGAACATGTAATTCATGAAACAGATATTTTCTTTGGCGATTGAGTTGAGCGCGGTGCTTGTCAGTTGTGACATTGCTAGCGGCAGTACCATACCGGAGGCGAAGGCAAGGAATCTGCCGGCTCCCGCGTCTTTGAAAAGTATTATGCCAAGCTCTGTTCCAAGAGATGCGAATATTATAAAAAAGAAACCGCAGATTATCGCAATAAATCCCATAGAATTATCTACTTTACGCGATATTGCAGTCAGGTTGTTAGTGGTTGATAACTCTGCAATCTCGGGTAAAAGCACGATTGAGAGCGCAGAGGTTATAGCAAGTGGGGCGTAAAGCAGCGGGAACGCCATTCCTACCGCTCTGCCGTATTCGGTAGTAGCTTCAGCAACCGCCATACCTCCGTCGACCATTCGGTGCGGTAATAACACCGCTGTTAAGATTGATGCAAGACTTGTAAATATGCGCATAAGAGTTAGCGGAGTGCTGCTCTTGATTATCGGCTTAAAAGGCAAGGGGCGCGCCAGCTTGCCTTTATTGGCAATATAAAATATCATGATTATTATAAAACATATGATATCTGATATGGTGAACGCTATCGCCATTGATTTTGAATTGCTTAGAACGACCACCGCTCCGGACAATAGGAGAAGAATGAAAAACACATTCAGCAATTCTTCAATCAGCTCGGTAAAAGAGTATATTAAATACTTTTTTTTGCCCATAAAATACGCGCGTATTATATTATATATCGCTGTAGACCCTGCGGCAGGTATCATAATGAAGAACAGCGGTTCAGCGCGGTTGTCTGCAAACAGCGTAAGGAAAGGCTTTTTGAAGATAAATACCGCGGCTATGGTTATAAAAGTAATGGATAGCGACAAGATAAGTCCGCTGGTGACATTGCCGAATATGCTTTTTTGATTATTAAGAGCATTGAATTCGGCAGTGCGCCGTGATACGGTTAAAGGAATACCAGAGCAGGCAAACATCGTGACTAACGCAAGCATTGCAAGACTTATCTGGTATAATCCTAAAGTTTCTGCGCCTACTCTTCTCGATAAATATATTTTAAAAACAAAAGAGATTATTCTGGTAATAATCGAAAATATCATTACGAGCATTGTTGTCCGTTTAAAAGATTGTTTCATGCCGTCTCCTTGATGTTTTAGGAAACCGCAGCAGCTTATCGCACATCCGCAGTACATTATACTATATGACACTGATTGCGCATATATAATAATGAGGTGGATTATGATAGTATACAAAGTAAATAAAGAGGACAGTATTGAACAAATCGCCGCAATGTTTTTAGTCAACGCCGCAGACATATTGCGAATTAATAAAGCAAAAAGCGTTATTTCCGGAATGAGACTGCTTATACCCGAATATTTAGGTACGCCATATACCGTACAACCCTATGACACGATGGAAAAAATAGCAGCGAAATTCGATGTCAATTTAGAGGAGTTAAAACAGCTCAACAAAATAGAGAAAGTATTCTTAGGACAAAGAATCTTTATACCTTGATAAAGATTAATGCAGACTAATATTATTTGAATAAACAATCACCTGCATTATGGTAATAAGCACTTTTCTTAGCAAACTTTATTACATAAAAAACAGGCGAACGAATTCGCCTGTTTTTTATGTGTTAGTTACGATTATTAATCCTTGTAATCGTCTTTGGTGTTGTCACCGCTTGTCTTGTCTTTTATCTTCTTAGCGGCTTTGTTCTTGTCGTAGCTAGGAGCTGCCGCGCCCGCCTTTTTGGAAGGACGGTATCTCTTGATAAGCACTACTATTATTACGGCTACTAAGACGACCGCAATCGCTATCGAGGAGATATATGCCCAGAGATATGATGTGTCGGGCTTTGTCGGCTCGGGAGTAGGCTCTACAGGAGTAGGATCAACTGAAGCTTCAGGATCGTCTGCGCGTATTGTACGGTTAAAGAGCATAAACTCGTCATAAGTTGCAGCCTTTTGCTTTGTGCCATCCTCAGCGATAATTGCTGCGCCGTCTTCATCTAAATCATACTGCTTAGCATAATTAGTAAGGAATGCTGCGCGGTCAATTGTTCTTAGTGTGACATTGTCAAACAGCGCGTAACCTGTAAGCTTTCCTGTATCCGAATTCTCGCCGAGTGTAAGATTGAGGTATACGCTGCTCATGCTTGTAGATTCGGCAGTCTTAAAGTAATATGTGTATTTTGTCCAGTCACCGCGGGTTTCTACACCCTCTTCGTCATAGGTTGACGTATTGACTGACGCGAAAGAATAAGTTGATTCGCCGCCTACTGTAACGAATATCTTCGCGCTCTTGTCTTTTTCAAGCATAAAGGTGCGAACATATATGCTTATTTCGTAATATTTATTTGACGACAGCGTTAGCGCGGAAGTTTTGAAATTGTAGTAGCTAGGATTTAAGTTATTGATTAATAGTACGCTGTTGCCTACAGTCATTCCCGCTTCCATGCCGGTATTGTCAAAAATTTCGTCTTTTGTCAGCGAAGTGCCTGCCTTGATTGAGGTATCTGTTTCGTCTTCCTCGGTTGCTGTATCATCAACGATAGCGTTGCGTATGCCTAGCGCCGCATAATCGCCGTAATCTTTTGCAAAAATACCGGCAACCTGCGTATCAGTCTTAACATAGCCAGAAGAAGTTGTGCCTGTTCCTGTCCAGTTGTTAGGCTTTGTAGGTGTGCTGCTTGTTGATGTTGTCTCAAAAGCGTCCGTCATAAAGCTTGAAGAATTGCCTGCTGCCGCAACTGTATCGTACTCGGTCTTGTCTATTGTAAGATAGGTAAAGCTGTCAATCAAAACTGTGCCGCTATAGGTGCTGTCAGCATCGGCTTTGTTACCGATATATATTTCAAAATATGCGGTGGCGGAGCTCATCAAACCTGTCTCTACAACGAATACGAATTCTTCCCATTTGCCGTCGGTATTGATCTCTTTTACTATCGGAGCGCTGTTAGTTGAAGTTGTAGTCAGATATATTTCGCCAACGGTGCCGATTGATTTTGCATATGCTTTGAAAATATAATAGCTGTTGGTGCTTAATGACATACTTGTAGACTTAAGCGCAAGCTTAGCTTTTGTGGTTGAGAGTCCTACGGTTTTTATTATACCGAGATTGGGAGCACCAAAATCAACAGGTCTAAATGTGTTAAATCCGTCAATCCAATCGTTAAAGACATCATTTTTGTCCCCAAAGCCTAAAGTATTGAGTAACGCGGTGTTGTTGACATTGATAATCCCTACGTCAAGCTCGTCTTTTTCTGCGTAGCTTGTCCAAGTATCAGGTTTTGCAATTTCGTCTAGCATACCTGTGTCCTGATTAACTTTGCTTTCCGAATAATCTATTACATTGAAGTTGCCGTTAGTTACGGTTGCTTCGTTAGCAGAAAAGCTGCTCTTCTTCTGATAAGAATCTTTCTTCAGGAATAGGCTGCAAATAACGGGGGTCTTGCATGACATAGGCAAGATCGGC
>SACC01000009.1 GCA_009928745.1 Clostridia bacterium | reverse complement strand
CTCCGCATAAAGATGACATACTGAACCTTCTATATAATCATAAATGCGGTATGAACCACCGTCAGACGCAAGATAATAATATCTGCCGTTGAATGTTGGCAATATCCTCATCGCTTCGCGGGAAGGATCACGCGAGGCTTCAATCAATTTGCCTCTTAGATGGCTGGTGACATAAACGATATTAGCAATCAAGCCTTCAATATCCTTAAATACTTTATTGTTAATTTTTTGCAAAATATAGCGTTTTATAACGCCTTCAGATGAAAGAGAAAGGCAATATGTATCATTAATATGACCTATCTCTATTTTTATCAATCCGGTTACTTCACCTTTAAGCGAATACTCGTTTAATATTTCTTGCAGTACAACAACATTCTCCATACTCTCCCAGCCTTTACTATTGAATTGTACTAATAATAACATAAAGCATTAGCGCGCGCAATATGTATTATTTATTATTTCAAAAATAATTATAGTAAAATATCTAGAGTTATCCGACATATTTTACTAGATAATGTAATTGCAAATAATAATTCTTGTATCGTTTGAAAAATATTTTTTATTCTTAAAATGCTTTTGGTTCTTGAAAAAGTTTTGGTTTATTAAGCGCGCATTGGTAAAAATGTTTCACGCGAAACAAAGAAGCTGCCTTAACCGCTGACTAAAATATATTCATTAGGTATGAAATAATCAAACCGCCAAATCCAAATAGCGCTGACGAATACATGGAGAACGCGTTAAGTTTTAATCCTGTATCAAAAAATACCGTACAAAGCAACAGTATTGCGCTTGCGGATATCGAGTTAGCGCCGAGAAACAACGCAGTTTTACTTTTTACACCGATTACCCAGGCGGCGCAGAGCATTGAGGATATACCGAGAGCAAATGCGGTGGCAAGTTCAAAGGTGGACATACTATATTTTATTGCTAATTATTTGATTTTATGTTATAATTTAATGACGAAAAATAACAAATCATATACTTCGTTGAATCGCAAGTAACTAAATATGGGAAAGAATTATGAGCAAAATCGGAATAATAATTGCAATGAATAAAGAATTTGACTCGTTGAGCGCCCTTGTGGGAGAGCCGCTGTTGAAAGAGCAATTCGCAGGGATTGATTTCTCTTCTTACAGTATAAACAATCATACGGTCATTCTTGCGCGATGCGGCATCGGTGAGATTTATGCATCCACCGCAGCAACACTATTAATCTATCTATACGGCGCAGAAGAATTGTTGAATTACGGTTTTGTTGGGGCTTTATCCGACAAATACAAGATTTTTGACATTCTTGCGGTTAAGGACGTAGTGCATTATGATATGGACTTAACCGCATTCGGCAACAAGCCCGGACAATATGACGATAGAGACGACGAGCTGTGGCAGGCTGACGAAGCGTTGACTAGCCGTATAATCGGGAGTAGAACTATTACGGCGGAAAGAATCGCATCTGCCGATAAATTCGTAAGGTTGACTGAAGCAAAACTGACGATAGGAAAGATGTTTTCGGCAGAAATGTGCGACATGGAGAGCGCAGGTATTGCAATCATCGCCAACCGCTCAAAAATTCCCTTTGCCTCGCTAAAACTGATAGTTGACGGCGTAGACGGAGACAGCCATGCGGCTTTTGAAGTTAACGCAAAAAAAGGCGCCTCAGCGCTTGCTGAGATCTTATTCGACTATTTGTCTTTAGTCTAATTCTTGTATTAATTCATTGATTACACGCCTAGATTCAATGTAATTATTGCATCCTTAATTCAACGCATTTGCACAATGCTTCCAAGCTAAACTATAATAGCTTTCTTAAGCTAAGCCAATAACTTGGCTCTAATTACGCATAAAGGTATATATGGAAAAAATAACTTCTTTTAAATTGAATCATAACACCCATACTGCCGGATTTTTTCTTTCTTCAGTAAATTTGGATATTTTTACTTATGACTTACGCTTTGTAACACCGAATAGCGGTCAATACATCACGCCGTCTGTAGCGCACACTATTGAACACCTTTTCGCTACCGTAATAAGAAACAGCCCCATAAAGCAGGATGTTATATACTTTGGACCTATGGGATGCAGGACTGGATTTTACTTGCTTTTGCGAAATGTTGCGCCCGAAGAGGCGCAAAAAGCTACGATTGCCGCGCTAAAAGACAGTACTTTGCTAAAGTCAATTCCCGGTAACAAAAAAATCGAATGCGGTAATTACAAGTCGCATAATTTGCCTGCCGCAATTGCTGCAATTACGGAATACATATCTGTTATTGAAAACTTTGACACCTCTAGCTCAATTTTATAATTTTTCTCAATGCTTTTTGCGCATAGTTCTACCATTTTAGTATGCAGTCTATCTTTTCCCTATCATTCACGATTGCGTTTAATCTGATCAATCTTTATATATCAACAATAGTACAAAATTTTTGAGAACGAAGCGTATATTCTGAGCTTTATCATCTTTTCTACTCTGGTGTTTCACGTGAAACTATTTGGTTGCTATCGATTCAGATTCTATATATTAGCAAATATTTTATGCATCCTCCGCGCTATCTTGCCTCACTCCGCGTTTCATGTAATACTATCGCATACGATTACTCCCGATTTCACCATATAAACAGCTATATTATTTCTGCTTGTTTGTCGTCTTGAAATCTTTTTATTATCTTCTATGTTTCAAATGTTTCACGCGAAACTTTTTGTATGCTAGTTATTTTTATACAATATAACCGATAATATCTGCATATTTTATTATTGATTACTTTTAATTTTTTTGTTATGTTTATGCGGATTTGCACGTATTCATCAAGAATAACTTTGCTATTGACTTATACGAAGCGTTATAACAATTTTTTGTTGACAACTTTTTTTAACGCCTAATATAAAATGAATAAATACATTAAATTTGCTAGATATTCTTTGAGATTTGATACGCTGTATGTATTAAGTGGATATCGGGATACTCATTGATTCCTTAATTATTGCGCACATTGTCCATCATCAAAACAGCATACTTATATGTCCGTTTGCGCCTAAATCTTTGTCGCGCCCTTTCCTCACATGAAGCGCCGCAGCAAAACACTTCCAATATTTACCTTTCACCGCTCTTGTAATTTGTTCCACTTAGCGCTGTACTATATGGCGATTACTAAGTTTTTAATGGTCATTGTATGATATTTCACAAGTTAATATGTGGACAAATTGTGGATAAGTGGCTTATTTTGTGCCTAATTTGTTACTAAAAATTGCAACTATTCGCAAAATACCGTTTTCTTTGCCTGTTTTGTACTTGCTTTACCATATGTTTTATATAGCTTTTGCAAAAATTGCCTTGTTCACACTTTTTTGTTAATAACCTTGCTTTACGCGCGTGCATTATGATATAATAAAAATTACCATAAAATAATCTTTATTTCGTATTATATAAGATAGAGTATTTTGGGGAGGGGAATATAATGAGTAGAGTAAAAACTGGGAGA
The DNA here is from genome assembly GCA_009928745.1 of Clostridia bacterium. GTDB lineage: Bacteria > Bacillota > Clostridia > Christensenellales > CAG-1252 > SACC01. The sequence goes on along the minus strand of SACC01000009.1, from coordinate 12,200 downwards.
GGCAGCGGAGGCGGAAAGTGTTGTTTAACTTGTTTGATAGTAAGCGTAGTTATACTTGTGCTTTTTGTCGGCGGTGTATTCTTGGGAACAAATTATGCTTTTAATACATATGTCAGCCCGCATATAGGCGGGGTGACTTTAGCGCAGACCTTATCGCTTATCTCCGGATTGTATAAAGCTGATAGGGATGCAATAGTTGTCGACGAATTTGGCGCGGAGGACTTAAATGCTTTTTACGAGAATCTCAATATCGCGCTTTTTCAGCAGCCGTATACCGAGACGGAGAATTACGATCTGAATCTTGCAGAATACGATGCATTAACGCAGTCTCAAAAAGACGCGATGACCGAAGCAGAGCGCACGACGTTTCTTGCAAAGGTTAATTATCGTATAAATATACGCTCTATCCTTGAAGCGGCTAACTTCGACGAGCTTATTGCGGGCGGTCAAAATACCGATGAGCCTGCTGAAGCCGGATATATTGCTTCAGCTGAAGGAGAGGGTGGGGAAAATCCCATATCAGAGATTCTTAAGACGCTGCTGTTTAACTTCAGCACATTGTCAGCGTATAGCGAAGATGATGAGGACGCTCTTGCTAATATGCCCTTCGTTACCTTAACTATTACCGGAAAACAAGTAGCGGCGGTAGTTAACGAAATCGTCAGCATTATACTTGCCGGCGAAAACAGTCCTTTAAATAATATAGAGCAATTGCAGGGGATAGATGATATTACCGACTATATAAAAGTGCCTCAGGTTATTATTGAATATACTAAAGTATTAGCCGATTGCGCCACACAGGAAGAATACGATAAAAGCGTCCGTTTTACGCTTACTGTAGAAGTAAAGCTTGGCGCAATGATAGATTTTGCATTTGAGCAATTCAGTGACCAGATCCCAACATCTGTTCCTTCTTCGATTATCAATATAATAAAACGGCTCATTCCTAAAGTAATGTTTTTGACAGTGGGCGCGTATCCGCTTGACAATACTCAAGAAGCTTATGTGCGCATTAACAATTATAACGACGAGCAAATCTCTAATATGACTAAGGTTATTAACGGCGTAATGAACCTTTTGAAGCCTGAAGTTATCGAGGGAGAGCCTTCATCCGAAGATTCCGCCTCTACTTCAATACTTGTTGAAATTAACTCTAAAATTGCGGACGTTTTTACAAAAATTAAAGACCAAAACATAGCCTTTGATTTTGTTATGATAGGCAACAGCGCCGGAATGCAGTTGCGACATATCGAAATGATGCTGTCAATAATGGGATTAATTAATCCTGACGACCCGTATAATCTTATCAATCCCGGGGAGATCAGCAGCGTAACGCCGCATATGTTCCTTTCGGCGATGAAATGCTTAACCGTCTCATATAAAGATACCGATCCTGATTACGGCGTTGTCGCGAAGAACTATTTGGATGCGGACCGCACAGCTTTCCTTACCGCTTTTGAGAATAGTTTCGGCATTAACGCCGGTTATTTGTCGGGCGAAGGCGTCAGCTTACTTGACCAAAATATATTGCAATCTTTGCCCAACCATATCTCGTTATCCCACAATATCGATTACGATTTAACTTCAGAACAAATGCGCGTTGACCTTTTGGACAAGGCGCTAGCAGCGCTACTTTCAGATGCCTTAGCTTCGGGATTGTTGACCAATCAAGGTGAATCTGCTACTGCTGAAGGAGATGAGGGCGGAGGCGAACAATTTGACTTTTTATCCAAGCTTTCATTTAATCAGCTTGCCATAGCCAAACACGGCGATGACGTAATCCTTGCTAATCCTGTATTCTTTGCGGGTACTCCGCAAGAATTCACTGTTGCGCAAGCCTCTCAAAGCATTTATGAACTTAGGCTTGTAATGGCTGTATCGCTTTCCGATTTACTTGGAGACGTTGCGGGCGAGGGCGAACAGTCCGAAATTATTCAGACTGTATTCGGCTCTCTCGACAATCTATATATTAGCGCGGCGGTGTACATTGAGGAGATACGAGACATTTTAACCGGCAATATCTATTTGCGTACTGTGGGCGGAGCAAATAATCCCGCCGCTTTCCGCGTTAATAAATTTACTTACGCGAATACCGATAAGGTATTCCAGACAATATCACTTATGATGCTCAAACTGCAGGGCGGAGAAGACCCTGACCCTGCGGATAATCCTTTTGATATTACAGATATATCCTCCAAGGTTGAGGAGATGCTTGATACAATGTTCAGTACGCTTGAGACTAATCTCAAAGCCGAAATTCGTCTTGCAGACGGTAAAATGATACTGCCTAGTATTTACGAAGTAATAAGCGGCGTAGTCAACGATAAGGCTACAGTGCCTGAAGATATGATGACACCTGACGAAATACACGGCGTTTTCAGCGGAATATATGATTCAGGCATTGAGGTTATCAACAACGGCGGCACCGCTTCTCCCGATGCGGTCTATACTCTTGAACGGTATGATCCGCTTGTCGGAGATGCGTTCCTTGCATATTTAAGCAGTAGCTATTATATGAAAGAGCAGATAGACACTGCAGCGCTTTATGATTCTGCGCAAATAAATAATATGTTCTCGGCAAGTTCGCTGAAATTTACCGGAACAGGCGGTTTATATACTGATGATCGCGCTATGGAGATTTTGTCCGTGCCGATGACAGGCGACGCTTTGGCGGCTATGTTAATTAGCAGCGGACAACTTGACCAGCTAGGTGGCGGGACAGGAGACGGGCTACTCAAAAAGCTGACGGTGATCAACGCGGTTATCCGCTCGGAGTCGGGCGTATTATATATTGATTTTGAGCTAGTTGCCCATCTTAAAGAAGAGGCGCCGGCAGCTGCCGGAGAGGGCGAGATGCAGATGGAGGGCTTCCTTCCCGACTTGATATATGTTACCGCATCCGTACTTGTATATGCAGACGCGTATACTCCCGAATCACCTCGCTTTAATACTACTGTTGCCGTCAATAAAATGGAAGAAGCTGCTAACGCTAATCTATACAAACTAATACGGTTGCTGTCCGGAGAAGATGCGTTTGACACAGCGTCAATTACTGGAGAAATCGAGAGCGCAATGGAGCAATCTTTCCAAAGCATGGAAGATAATATCAATCTCACATATTATGCTGAATTAACCGAGATAAATCCAGCCTTCAGCGGCGTAAGAGACGCGCTTAATGAGGCGTACGGCGCAGGCACCTGTGTCGATACCGATACTGTGAATACAATTGTACTTGCAAATGTGTTCAATACGCTTAATAAACTTTCTAACAAGGAAGACCCGCTGTATGTCTCCGATCCTCTTGACGATATTGCGTTACGCGCAAGGCTTCAAGAGTTTGGACGCGAGCCCGACAAGAGTTATGATATTACCAATACAACGGGCATTATGTATCTTGACAATATTTTTGCCTTAGGCGATTCGGACGGCTTTATCGACAACTTTAACAGATATTATTATATTGACCAAACCAATAGACTGACCGCAGAGGGGCTGCTTGCAAGCGACGGATTCTTCGCGTCATCTTCAGGTAATGCGGATTCCTTCAACTTTAAGAGCGCGGCTTTTGTAGGCTATCCCGGCTTATATCTTGATAACACGCCTTATTCTACTGCTACTTTTGCAGTAAGAATGAGCGATAAGGCGCTTGCAGAGCTTATTTATTCGGGGAGCGGAGAAATTGACCCGATATCGGGACTCCGCAACAATAGAATTATGATAGGCGGCAGTGGGGATTATGCCATAATAACCCAGACAAAAATATACGAAACGCTGGGTGTCAAATATCTATCTTTATCAATGCAAGTTTATCTCGCAAATCCCGCTCCTGCGCCTGGAGAAGATCCTGCCGAGGTGCTTCCCGAATACTTATTCGTTACAGTTGTAACCGAAATGGATCCTTTAATGACGGATCCCGACAGCGTTACCGGCGACGACCTAATATTATTCGTCAACGGCATGACCGAGGGAGAATCTACCGATTTCTTTGCGCGACTTAACAAATTAAGCTCTTCGATGGGCTTTGATATGGCAGGGTTTAACGAAACCACACTAAAAGACAATGCAGTAGACGCAATAAAGAAAGGGTTTGAGCAGCTTAGCGATATTGACGGAGTTACTTATGGCGAAGATGTTGAGGGCGGTTATTTGCGCCTTCCCGATGTTTTCACTTATCTTGTTAATTATTGCTCAATGACCGAGCCTTCAGCCTTACCGACAACAGGAGAACAGCTCTGCGAAAGAATGAGAGAATTCGGCAGAACTCCTGATATGGACGGTAACGAGATTGAAGATGTAATCTATTATATGTCGGTTGACATACTTGGCTTCGATGCGCTTAACACTTTTGACAACACCGACGCTGACGACTTCTTGGTAACTTTTAACCGCAATTTCTATTTATCACAAACAAAGATAATGACAATTTCATCCTTGTTCGCAGGCAACTTTGCAGTTGATGGCAATACTTTCAACTTTAACAACACGTTTGAAGTCTCCGGAGTCACTTATAGCGGTTTATATGTTGATACAAGGGATTACAGCGAACTCGAGATACGGCTTACCGATGCGCAACTTGGCTCTCTTATAAAACAGAAGGAGGACGGTTTCTCTGTAAGTAACGGCGGAGGTGGCTCTCCCGATGTTGCCGAGATCATACAGATTAGTGTTATATTTGATATAGCTACCGGACATTATATGCTCAAGACGATTATACTCTACACCCCTTCTACGCTTGGCTCGTCAATGCCCGATTATCTGTTCATAACCAGCTATACCGATTTAGATGTCATTGACGGCTTCGGCGACAAGACTTATGCCACTTATATTGTTGTTAACGACCTTTCCGAAGAAGAAACCGCGCGATTCTTTGATAACATCAATGCATTGCAAATTACAATGAATATATCCTCGAATGTGCAAAAGGCTACTATTGAAAATGCAATAAGCGACAAATTTAAAGAGGTCTTTAATGATCAACTTGGCGTTTTCGGCGATATTGAGTTCCATGAGGGCTATATAAAATTGCCGAATATGTTCGAGTATGTCGTTACTGATTCAACGCTTAACAGCGGTGATGGAATGTTGGACTACGCAGTTACTCCAGATGGAGAAAGAATTGTAGACGGCGGCAATCCTACAGGATATGTTACTACCGCTACAGACCCCGAGAACTTAATGCTAAGAATAAGGGCTTTTGGCAGCAAGCCTAGCGAAGGACAGAATATCGACGCCGAAGACGGGGTTAGCGTTTATAACGACAACCGTTACGCAGTAGGTGACGACAATTATTTCTATGATTTGCTAACCTATTATTACTACTTGATAAATACACCCAGCTCGTCCGATTTATATTCGGGCACTATCTTTACTACAATTGACGATACATCCTTTAATCTTAGCGGTAATCCCGCTGCGGTCGCAGGGACACCTAACCGCGCTGGATTGTATCATTATTCGGGCAGTCAATACAAGGCAAGGATATCTGATCGCGCGCTTGCTGCAATACTTGCCGCAGAGGGCGACAGCGTTTCTTCAGCTTCACTTGACATTTCCATAGAAACTTTAAAAATGTATTATGACGGCGACGATAATTTGATATTCGAGATCACCTCAAAAGCCGTCTTTGGCATAACCGCCGGAGAAAGCGTGCCTGAGTATGTTTATATCACCTCGTTTACAAAACGCGAAGATAACGGACTTGGCGGCTACACCTACACAACAACGCTTGTTGCTAACAACTTAGCGGTTACTACCGGCAATACGCTTAACCTTACTTACAATATGTCACAGATGGAGACCTACGGCATGAGCTTTGACGCCTTTGATACTGACGCAATTTGCGCGGATATCAGTAATATGGTAAAGAATGCTTTGGACAGTCTGAGCACCGGACTTAACATCTCTTACAAGACTTATGCCAATGATCCTGTTGTATTAGAGGCGGGCGAGGAAGGCGTTGGTTATATTGAATTAAAGTCTATTTACGGTATTATCTCCGATACGACCTTAGATGACGACACCGATAATATGACAGCGCTTACGATGCAGGGGATGATAGTAAAACTTCACGATCCGAACATTGAGACAACACTTATAACCAATCCGAAAGAAGTGGGCGGCGAGCCTGACATTGACTACAGCAATTTCCCTGTTAGCGTTACCTCTTACACAACCGACAGAGTTTTCGCAGACAAGATTGGCACTATCAACGAAGACGGAGTAACCTTGACTTCCGATCAAGCAATGTTTATTTCGATTAATTCGGCGAATCCCGAGAAAGCCGACTGGACAGCCCGCTTTGACGCGGCGTCCGCTATTGGCTTTGCTTTCGATATAGGTGAAGATTATATCGCAGTAACCGGCAATGTCGAGCTTGCAGCCTTTGTTACAAGTTCTGTTAGTTTACTACCCGAAAGGATATATGTCTCTTTGATTATGAACGCTGACGATTCTGCGGGCTTTAACCCTATTATGATGTTTAACGAAATGACCAAAGCTGAAAAAGACTTATTCTTGCAGATTGCTGACGGCGGCGGCTCGGCGGACCTTTCCAACTTGACAACTCATATGGTCACCCGTATTAACGCTACGCTTGTAGACCTGCTTGCCGAAATATCAGCCGGCTCGGACGACATGGTCTTCATCGCGAAAGATGACGATTATCCGGATTGTGTAGGATACTTGAAAGTAACTGTAGTAGCATAGACTATCCTTATATACGCCTTGGAGCAGATTGCTCCAAGGCGCAATTAAACTGAATTTTCCTGCCAGAGGGCAGGGCGGAGGCATATTTAATATGAACATTAATAACAAAAAACTTACTTTCCTTTTTGTACTATTCCTCGCATTCGCTGTGTGCTTAATTGTCCCGATGGGACAACTCAACACAGCAAGCGCGATTTCGCCGCCAGCTGAACTTGACGGCAGCGGAACGCTTGAGGATCCGTATATTATCGACGAAGCGGGCGATCTTGCTCTATTGCGCGACGCAGTGAATTTTGCCACGGCGTACGTTGAGTTATCCGTCAATATCAATTTGAGCGAAGCCGCTGATTTTGAAAATTTTACTGCAGCTTTTGGCGGAACATTTGACGGCAAGGGAAACGCGCTTTCTAATTTTTCGGTAACCACATCCACAAGAAACTTGGGGTTTTTCTCTCAGTTAACATCTTCCGCGACAGTTAAAAATTTGAAAATTGAGGCGGGTAATGTATCTTCTACCTTGTCGCACCCCAGTTCAGGCGTCGGCATACTTGCAGGAACCTCTGCGGGCATAATTCAGAATGTGCACACAACAGGAACTGTTTCGGGTCGGGGATCCGTCGGCGGGCTAGTAGGAACGCTGACCGCAGGTTCAATTACCGCATGCAGCAGTTCGGCAACTATTAACGGCTCATCCGTTGGAGGTATAGCCGGCAGACAAACGGGCGGAGCAATAGCGCATTGCTATTCGATAGGCAATATTACCGCGGCATCGTCAGGCGGCGGCATTGTGGGCGATTTGTTAAGCGGCGCGATTTCTTACAGCTTCAACCGCAGTAAAATAGTAAAAGTGGACGAGCTGGATGACTCCTGCTTTATCGGTCATATCGCTGGCTCTTCAATGGTGGAGTTTGCAGACAATTTTTATTTTGATGTAGAAGATAATGCGGCAGTTAACTCTATCGGCGCTTTCGGCAACGATTTTGACGAGGGAGACGTTCCCGGCGCAGCAACGCTGGTTGACGAGACCGAAGGAAAAACTTCCTTTATCCTTACTCTTAATAATAACGGCGCTTATTGGGCATACGGCACAACCGTTGAAGACGGTTATCCGACCTTACGTTCAAAATACAATTATATAAGCATTGGCGCTTCGGACACAACTTACACATATACTAAGGATGTTCCGCAGGAAATAGTACTTGCTGCGGCAGGCTATGAAGGCGGCTTCAAGGTATATTATTACGGCGCAACCTTTAACAACGTAAGCTATGCTTTATCCGAGACCGCGCCTATTAACGCGGGAATTTACTCGGTTTATGCAAAACCGACAGAAGCCGGCACTATTGGATGTATTGCGGATGAATATGTAATAGAAAAAGCCAATCTTACCTCACAATATTCCCTCAATAGCAAGCTGGACAGCACCTATACCGGCGCAACGCAAACGCTGGAGATTCTAGACGGTGACAGCGCTGTGCCCGATTGGGAAGATCTAGGACTTGACGAACCTACTTATGCGTATTACCGCATTGAGGGCGAACAAAAAATAGCGGTGTCGAATTACGATGCTAAAGATGTCGCCACGTATGAAGTGGTTGCGACAATTGAAGGCGGCAATAACTACAACAATCTGACGGGCGACGACGCGCTTGTTGCCACCTTAGAGATAACTAAAGCCACGCTTTATATGCAAGTAGACGATAAGTACGCAGTTTACGGTTCGACAATTTCTGTCTTCACCGTTTCTGTGAGCGGTTTTGTTGCCGAAGAATATCCCGCCGTATGTCGCAACTTTGTTGCGCCAACTGCAATCTACGCAGATGCAGAACTACCTACCGCCGCAGGCACATATACCAAAAAAATATTAATTGACCTTGCGGGAAGCGCGCATAACTATGCTTTTGTTCCCGCGCCTAACGCTGATCCCGAGGATCTTTCTCCGGAGGGCGCAGGCACATTATATATCACAAAAGCCAATATCAGCGGCGTAACTTTTTCAGGAGTTACCGTTGTATATAACGGCAATGCTCGCTCTATTACAATTAACGGCTCGCTCCCAGAAGGGACAGTTGTGAGCTATGCTCTCGACGCTGTTGAACCCGATTGGCAAGCTTTAGTTGAAAAAACCGAAGCTGGTTCATACCGCATACTTGCCAAGGTTGACGCAGGCAATAATTACAATACGCTTAATCTTGCTGCCGATCTGATTATTAGCAAAGCAGACATCACAGGCGTTACGCTTGACGATATTACCGTTACCTATGACGGAACGGCAAAAACGGCAACTATTGTTACCTCGTTTTCTTACACCATTACTTATGTTAAGGGCGGAGTTCCCTCTTTTGACGCGCCAATAGCCGCAGGATTCTATCCAATATATGCGGACATTACAGGAGGAAATAACTATAAGGATTTGAGACTTGACGCTACGCTTTCAATTTTAAAGTTTTTTGTGAGGGTTGTTGCAGATAACGTTAGCACCGTATATGGAGAAGAGCAGCCATCATCTTTCACAATAAGCTACTTTAACGCCTTAGGTCAGTCCCTTAGTAGTGTCCCTGGTTCACTCGGCGCAAGCGTGGACTGCGATTTTAACCAAGCTGCGGGCGCATATCCCATTACCGTTGCAGTTATTGACGAAAGCAACTTTGCCGTTATAAAAACTAACGGTGTATATACCGTGGAAAAAGCTGAACTCACGGTTTCTGTTGTCAAAGAGAGAATTGCTTATAATACTCCGATTCCCTCCTTTACGCTTCAATATTCGGGTTTTGTTAATGGAGAGAATCAGGCGGTCGTACTATCGGCGCCGTTAGTTTCAACCACCGCTATCCAAGGCGATGATGTCGGCGAATATTACGTTACGCTGTCAGGCGGAGAAATCAATAATTATTTCTTTAACTTAATGAGCGGATATCAGCTTATTATTGAAAAAACCGATCGTACCGGCATTACCTTCGCCAGCGTTACAGCAGTATTCGACGGACGTTCAAAAGAGATAAGCGCGTCCTATACCGGAGATTGCTCTATAACTTACAATGGCAGCTCCGTTAAGCCTGTTACCGTAGGCGTTTATAACGCAGTGCTCTTTATTGCAGATTCTAAGAATTATTACTCTTATACTGCTACTGCTAGATTGACAATCAACAAGGCTTCCATTGTAGTTTCATCTAGTTATCCCGTAACGACATTTGGAGACGCTTATCAAGCAATTACTCTTAATTATAATGTCCTCAACACAAGTATGACAGACGAATTAATGAATTATATTGACGCAAGCTACACATGCGCCGTGAATGCCGACAACGCAACACAATCTCCTGCTGGCGCGTATGAAATTACAGTATCTTGCGTAGCAAATGAAAATCTTGTAATCTCAACGGTTAACGGCATGTATTCGATTAATAAAGCTCTTCTAACCGTTACTGTATTATCCAAAACTTACAAATATAACCAAGATATCTCCGCGCTGGAATTCGACATTACCGGTTTTAAGGGCGCGGATACAATAGCCGATTTAAGTATTGCTCCTACGCTTTCGGCGCAACCTTCAAAGGGCGATAACGCAGCTGTATATCCTGTCTATGTTTCGGGAGCGGCGGCTGATAATTATAGCTTCAAATATGTACACGGATATGTTGCTATCGACAAGGCTTCCTTTACTACCTTATATAATCTTACCGATATGGCGGTCACTTTTGACGGTCTTAACAAGACTTTAGCGCTCAAATGGGCGGACGAAAGACCCGATGCGGTAACCTTCGAAGCCACCTTCGTCGTAACTGGGGGCAGCGTTACCGAGACGGATGCCGGCGTTTATCCCGTCAATATTTCCATTGAAGATACTGCTGGCAACTACGAATTTATGACTTTCAACAGTACGCTTACTATTGCGCCAAGAACGCTTACAGTATCCGGCACCTCAGCTATTGAAAGAATATATAACGGCTCTACTCTTGTCACTCTTGAGAACGGCATATTATTAGACGGTGAGAATCTTTTCCTCGGCGCAGGCGTCACTCTTCAGTTAGGCTTTGGCACAATGCAGAGCAAAACCGCAGGCTTAAATAAGCCTGTCACTACGAATGTCACTTTGGCGGGTAATCAAGCGCGCAATTATGTTGTGACGCAACCGGAGATAACCGTTAATATCTTGCCAAAGTCTTTAACTATCAATAATTTATTGGCGGTAAGCCGTCCATATAACGGAAGCGATCAAATTGCTTTTGATTTCTCCGAAATAGAAATTATCGGCATTGAAGTAAGCGATGATGTAATTATCGACACCTCGAACTCTTTTGGGACGACAAGCAATGCAAACGTTGGAAACAATAAGGCGGTTACAACTAATATCATACTAACTGGGGCGGATTGTGATAACTACACTGTTGTTCAGCCCTCAAATGTTACAGTCAGTATTATGCAGGCACACTTGTTGGATACCGCATCTGTATATGAAAATGCTAGTTGGTTCACGGTGCTTAGCCAAGAATTCAGCGGCATTTATAACAATGAAGAACGTACCATTACCTATGCTGAGCCTGTATTTACTTTTAACGGCACTCCCAACACTTTGCCGCTGCTAGCTGGTCTTGCGCTGTCGGGCGTAAGCTGGACAGTAGACGGCGATACAGTGACTGCCGCAGGTCAGCATACCGTAACTATTACTATATTAAGTCCGGACGGCAATTTCTTTGCAGAAACTATAACCGTATCTTTTACCGTTGCGCCGAGAGTAATCAATATTTCTTCTTTACTTGCGTCTGGCAAGGTTTACGACGGTACTACCGCCGCAAGTCTGTCTTCATATATTTCGGACATTTTGCCGTCAAGCGATGCAACTGTCATTGCAACTGCCGCAACCTTTGCGTCAGGCAACATCGGCGACCATACAGTAACTTTTACTCTTTCACTTACTGGAGCGGACGCTGATAATTATATATTTATGAACAACATCCTCCCTTCAACTGCGGTGTCGTCAATTACCGCCCGTCCAGTTACCATAACCGGAGTAACCGCTCTCGACAAGATATATGACGGTACTACAACAGTAACGCTTCAAGGCGGAGAACTTCAAAATGTCATTAATGGCGAGCTGAGCTTTACCTTGGGCGCTGGCGTTCTTGATAACGCTGACGCTGGCGCGAACAAAGGTGTTACTACCTACATTACCCTTACTGGCGATCAGGTTGGCAACTATTCATTCACACAGCCTGATTTAACTGTCACCATAGCGAAAAAAGAATTGACAGTAACCGCGGCAAGCCATACGATGTCCGCAAAAACCGAGCTTCCAGAGCTTTCATATATATCAGTAGGACTTGTTGAGGGAGACACCTTTACAGGCAACTTGACGGTGAACAGCGACGGCAGAAAGACGGGCACTTATGCGATAACGCTAGGCACCTTGTCTGCCGGTGACAACTATGATATCACCTATATCGAAGGCGCTCTTACTGTTAAAACTCCCGTTTATGTCTGGGTGCTTGTGGGCT
>SACC01000236.1 GCA_009928745.1 Clostridia bacterium | reverse complement strand
GGCATTGAAAGCAACCGCCTCCGCCTCTCTGTTAAGCTTAATCTTGACATGCTTAGTGTTGCCTATTCTTGATATTGCCGCAATATTACTGTTAAGCAAAAGCACAGCGGGAGGATTGCCCTCTCCGGTAGGCTCTAACAACTCCAGCTGCTTATAGAAAGCCTTGTCTATCTGCCGTTTGTCGGTTATCTCAATATCGTATTCGACAACTTGCTCAAACAATGATTGCGGGTATGTATCTTTAATGTATTTATCAATATTTTCCTTGAATTGTTCGAGTTTTGCAATATTTATTGTCAATCCACCCGCGCCCTCGTGACCTCCGTACTGCGTAAGCAGATTTGAGCACGCGTTTAAACATTGAAAAATATTGATACCGCTGATACTTCTTGCCGAACCTCTGCAAAATTCATTCTTAGAATTAAGTAATATTGCAGGTCGGAAAAATTCCTGCGCTAGCCTTGCCGCGACTAATCCTAATACCCCAGATTCCCAGCTTGAGCAATGCAAAACTATTACGCTTAAGTGTTCAAGTTTTAAGGATTTTAATTGCTGCATTGCCTCACAATATACTTTATTGGTTAAAGTTTGACGCTTTTCATTGTCATTGTTAAGCTGTGCAACAAGGCTTTCAAGTTCAAAATATTCGTTGGATGTAAAAATGGGTAGAATATCGTTAGTATTACCCATTCTTGCGGAAGCGTTAAGGCGCGGCGCAATACGGTAGCCGATATCTGAGGCTTGAAGCTTATCAATATTAATTGACTTTGCCAAGAGCTTTATGCCGGGTCTTTCAAATTCATTCATTTTTTTGAGTCCCAACGCAACTATCTTTCTATTCTCTCCAACAAGCGGCACAACATCCGCAATTGTCGCGATACAAGCAATATCCACATATTCCATTGCCTTATCATATCCATCCAGCGCTTCTACAAGTTTTAGCGCAACGCCTGCTCCGCAAATATCACGCAATGGCGAGTGGGCGTCTAGCTTCGGATTAATAATTATACATTCGGGTAGTGTCTCGCAGGGCTCGTGATGATCTGTAATGATTATATCTACGCCGAGCGCCTCATAACAATATTCCACCTCTTCAACTGCGGTTATACCGCAATCAACGGTTATTATCAAATCAGGCATAAACTTTTCGACAACATTTTCTAACGCAACAAGCGATAATCCATATCCATCAGCGCGTAATGGAATATGATGACACACTTTCGCGCCGATACTTTCAAAATATAGCTTTAGTATAGTGACTGCGCATATCCCGTCACAATCATAATCGCCGTATATTAATATTGTTTCGCTGTTAACTACTGCAGTTTTAATTCTTTCGACAGCCTTATCCATATTGGGAATACCAAAAACAGGCAGCCGCTTATTGTCAGGAAACAAAAAATCTTTAGCAGCGTCAAGGGTGTCAATACCTCTTGCTACCAAAATCCCGGCGATGCTGTTATCTATGCCGAGATTAGAGCTCAATAACCTTGTTTGCTCATTGTCAATAGTCCTTTTTTTTAATATCATAACTTTTCCGTATACAATTCATACCAAATTGCAATGTTTTATAAGATGCTGCTATATGCGGATAACTATCGACAAGACAAAACCCGCCCTAGAAGTACGCCCCCAAAAATTGGGGGCGCGCGTTTTACTTTTTGTATTTTATGCTTTTATTGGCTTTCTTGGCTTTCAATGAAGTATTCTTTTTCTTTTCAATAACCGGAGCGCCCTTGACTGCGGGTTGATAATCGCTTGCAAATTTTTTCTTAATAAGACTGGTTCTTATTAGCGAATAAATTGTCGGAGCAATAAACAGTGACGAGAACGTACCTGCAATTAGACCGAATATTATCGGCAGCGCAAATTCTTGTATTGATGAGACGCCGATAATAGCTAAAAGCGCTATTGTAATCATTGTCGTAATCGTAGTAGCAATAGAACGCGCTAGAGTCTCTTTTACCGACATATCCACCATATTGCTTATAATATTTGTTTTGTTATTGGGAGGGCTTAGCTTAACATGCTCTCTCACTCTGTCAAAGACTATAATTGTATTATTGATTGAATATGCGACAATTGTTATTACTGCTGCAACAAAAGTTGTATTGATCTGCACATGGAATATAATCGTAAGGCAAATCATTATCAGCACGTCGTGCAACAAACCAATAACAGCAGCTATTCCGCTCCATAATTCGAATCTGATTATAATATACAGTAGCACTACCGCCCAAGTGACAATAATTGCTATCAATGCTTGTGATACAAGTGTTCTTGCAGTCCTGCTTCCGATAGACTCAACAGATATATCCGTCTCCTCAACTATCTCCAGCTCAGGATATGAGATAAGTATTGCCTCAACTATCTGGTTATTGGTATTCTGCAAATCGGCGTCTTCATTACGGTATCTTAGATAGATTGCCGCATCGCTTCCTACGCCCGTTTTCTGAGGTTCGCTGACCTCAATGCCCATATCCTCTATCAATGATTTAAAAGCGGAAGAATATCTGACAAAATCCTCATCGGATGCTATCGAGTCGCCCAACGTTATAGTAATTGTGCTGCCGCCGGTAAAGTCTATACCTAGATTGATACCTTTACTAAAGCCGCCGCCTACTGCCGCGTATATAGAGAATGCGATTATTGTTATAAGAATAATTACAATTGGGGTAGCAAACCATATTCTATACTTATCGGTTATACTGAATTTTGAAGTCATTAGTTCAAACTTGTTCATTAATTTACTCATTTTCGGCGCCTCCTCTGTACAAATTGTAATAAGTCGGCTTATTCTTGGTCATCTCAAGTATAGAATATAACAATACTCTTGTGACAAGAAGGGCGGTAAATACCGAAATCACTATACCTATCATTAATGTAATCGCAAAGCTCTTTATAGAAGAACCTCCGATGAATAACATAACGATACAACCTAACAATGTTGTTATGTTACCGTCAATAATCGCGGAAGTTGCCTTGCGGAAACCGTCTTTAATAGCGGTATGCACGGATTTCTCCATAACTCTTGACCCGCTGTCTCCAATCTTCGCGCCGACATTACGGTATTCGTCGCGTATTCTTGAAAAGATT
>SACC01000235.1 GCA_009928745.1 Clostridia bacterium | reverse complement strand
CCATAGAGGTGCCTATCGGAGCGGTAATCAGCTTTTCTTCGCAGGTCATCAGCGAGGATATCGGTTGATTATAATCTGTAACAAAGCGCAAATCACGGTGAGTCAATATACCGACCAGCTTGCTTTTCTTGGTGATAGGAAGACCGTTAATATTGTACTTCCTCATTAATGCGACTGCATCGCTTACTAAATGATCGGGGGATAAAATAAAAGGGTCGACTATCACACCGTGCTCACTTCTCTTGACTCTGTCAACATTCCTTGACTGTTCTTCTATCGTGAGATTTTTGTGTATTATTCCAAGTCCACCCTCTCTTGCTATCGCTATTGCAAGTTCATGCTCGGTAACTGTATCCATAGAAGCTGATACAACCGGTATATTCAATATAAGGTCATCTGTAAGCTTCGTAGTCAAGTCTACCATTGACGGAAGCACTTCTGACTTCTGCGGTACGAGCAATACATCGTCAAAGGTATATCCTTCTCTACCAATAGTTCGCATCTCAATACCTCCGCTTTAATTTAATTAAAGCTATTTTATTATTAATTGTCTATAATGTCAACTTATAGGATAACATATATTTATTTTTTTTGTGATAACTTGGAATATTTGAATAAAGACTTTTGCGGTATTTACAAATGCGGATTAATATTGTACAATTATTGTATTACATTTTCTTAACCATAGTTATGGAGGTATTTTTAGTGGAAAAAACTAATTTTGATATTAAAGCAAAAGAGTTGCTTTCGAAGATGACGCTTGAGGAAAAAGCATCGCTTTGTTCGGGACTGGATTTTTGGCATACAAAACCAATTGAGCGGCTTAATATTCCGGCAGTGATGATGGCAGACGGACCTCACGGACTCCGCAAGGAGGACGATAATGACGATTCTCTTGCTCTGAAGCGCAGCTTCCCCGCTACCTGCTTCCCTACAGCGGTCACATCTGCAAGCTCGTGGGATCCCGATTTGTTATACGAAATGGGCGGCGCAATCGCAGAGGAAGCTCGCGCTCAAGGCATTGTCACCGTACTTGGACCAGGCACTAATATAAAGCGGTCACCGTTAGGCGGCAGGAATTTTGAATATTTTTCGGAAGATCCATATTTGTCCGCAAGACTTACCGTCAATTTTATTAAGGGCGTTGAGGATAAGGGTATAGGCACTTCACTAAAGCATTACGCAGTCAACAGTCAGGAATATATGCGTATGTCTATCTCCGAAGTGTTGGATGAAAGAACCTTTAGAGAGATATATCTCCCTGCCTTTGAATACGCAGTCAAAGAGTCGCAGCCTGCGACTATAATGTGCTCATATAACCGCATTAACGGAGTGTTTTCCTCTGATAACAAATATCTTTTGACGGATATTTTAAGAGATGAATGGGACTTTAAGGGCATAGTAGTAAGCGACTGGGGCGCTACTAACAACCGTGTTGAGGGCATCCGCGCAGGACTTGATCTTGAGATGCCGTCAAGCTGCTCTATAACGGATAAGGAGATCGTTGAGGCGGTTACTAATAATACACTTGACGTAGCTGAGCTTGACAAGGTTGTTGAAAGAATGCTTGTTTATATCTTAAAGTATAGCGAACAATATACGCCCGACTATAAATATAATTACAAGAATGGTCATGACGCCGCTATTAAAATCGGCACACAGTCGGCAATCCTTCTTAAAAACGAGGACAATATATTGCCGCTAAATAAAGAAACTGAGATTGCGGTAATCGGAGAACTTGCGCGCAAGGTAAGATATCAGGGCTCTGGTTCTTCCCTTATTAATCCCAAGCGTCTAGTAAGCTTCACCGACCAAATGAATATCACAAAACAAAATTATTCTTTCGCCGCAGGCTATACGCTTAGCGATGACGGATATGACGCCGCGCTTATAGCAGAAGCGGTCAATGTTGCAAAAAACAAAAAAGTCGTCGTTTTGTTCTTAGGACTAACCAGCACTTATGAAAGCGAAGGTTACGACCGCAGCAGCTTGGATATTCCCCAAGGTCATGCAAAATTACTGGAAGCGCTATCGGCGGTTAATAAAAACATTGTCACTGTCTTAGTGGGCGGTTCGCCTGTTACTATGCCTTGGCTAGACAATACTAAAGCGCTGATCAATATGTATCTTGCAGGCGAGGCGGCGGGCGAAATATATTATAAACTGATATTCGGCGAGGTATGTCCTTCCGGCAAGCTTGCCGAGACCTATCCGCTTTCTATCGAAAGTTATCTTGGCAGCAAGTATTACCGTATGGGACCCCGTACAGTAGAGCACCGCGAAGGAATTTTTGTCGGTTACCGCTATTATGACACCGCGAAAAAGGATGTACTATTCCCCTTCGGCTACGGACTTTCCTATACAACTTTCGAATACAGCGATTTTGCGCTTTCGAAGGACAAAATAAAGGAAAAGGACGGATTAACCGTATCTTTTAAGATTAAGAATACCGGCAAAGTAAAAGGCGCGGAAATCGCGCAGGTATATGTTAAGGATATTGTATCCACAATATACCGTCCTGATAAAGAATTAAAGGGCTTCAAAAAGGTATGGCTGGAGCCAGATGAAGAAAATGAAGTCACAGTCACACTCGACAGCCGCGCGTTCGCTTATTACAATGTTATTATCAAAGATTGGCATGTGGAAAGCGGCGATTTTGAGATACTTGTCGGCGCAAGCAGCCGCGATATTTTGTGGAGCGGCACAGTCAACGTAAAATCTTCCAACGAAAAAGCAGTAATACCCGATTACAGACAAAGCGCTCCGTCATATTACAATTTGCGCGCCGCCGAGACAATAGGCGACAGCGAATTTATTGCGGTCTGCGGAGCGGAGCTTCCCCTTAATGAGGATATCAAAAAGGGTGATTTTGATTTAACAAGCACGATTTATGATATACGCAATACATTTATTGGCAAATTATTCTTAAAATTTGGTATGGGGATAATCAAATCGCAAGTTAAAGACGTGGATATGACGACTATGCTATGCCTTGAAGCAGGCTTCAAGGAAGTGCCTGTACGCGCCTTCCCCGGCATGACCAAAGGTTTGGTCTCCCGCAGAATGTGCTGGGGCTTAATTGATCTGGCTAATGGCAAATTCTTCCGCGGTGTAGGCA
>SACC01000234.1 GCA_009928745.1 Clostridia bacterium | reverse complement strand
TATCAAATATGAATAATCTGTAAATGCTGACTCAGCGGCTATTTCCTTAAGCTTCTCAGCTGAATAGGCGGCAATAATTTCTGGCACTACGAATGACATTTTTGCGGAAAGCTCGGCGGCTGACATGGATATTCGCGAACACATTTCCTGGTATTTTGCTATTCTGATGTCTTCGTGAGACTTCATATTGGCATATACGTACAACCTTTCAAATTCCACGCTTATCTTGTCTTTCAACTTAAAACACTCGAGGAATTTGGCTTCCTCATTAAGCGTGTTACGATATGCGACAACTGCCGCTATTGATTCTTTTACAGCAGAAAACCTTTGCTCCCACTCTTCGTCTGTCGCTACAATTTTGGTCAAGTCCCATTTGTATTGCAAAGGTATTGCGCTTCTGTTTTTGTATTGAGTATTTGCTCCCATATTAACTCCTTTTCAGCAATCTTTCCGCGTTGTCACCTAGTATTGCAAGCGTTGCCTGCGTTCCCAGATTTAATTGCTCTATATATTTGATATTATTAACCGCGCTACCCCAAGGCAAGTCACTGCCGAACAGGACATTTTCCGCGCCGTGTTTATTAACAATCTTTTTTGCAAGCTCAAGTTCAAGCCATCCGTCGCACATTGAAGTATCAATGTATACAGCCTTCCCTGCTAACTCGTTAAACACTTCGTCCCACATTAGCATTCCGCCAAAATGAGCGCATACAAATTTTGAGCCCTTAAAGTGTCCGGATAGCCTCGCCATCATCTTAGGCGTTGCTCTCCGCGTTTCGGGGTATGCCACATCGTAGCCGCAATGCACGCTCATAATGAGATTATGATATGTACAGAATTCGTATATCGGATACCATCTTGAATCGTCAGCGTCAACTTGTTGATATTCGGGATGAAACTTTACTCCGCGTATCCCGTATGCGACAAGCTTATTGAGCTCATCTTCCCACGACTTTGAATCAGGATGCACAGAACCGAAGGCTATTATATCCGGATGCTTTATATTTATCACGAATTCATTTATGCTTTTTTCCTGCTTTGGCACAACAGCGATATTAAGAGCTACCATTTTGTCAATACCGCTATTCTTCATATATTGCAGATTATCTTCAAGCGTTGCTTTGCTCTGCGGGAATATTTTAGCTGTTTTTGCGGATTCTGCGAGCACCGCCATTGCCTTTTCAGCTATCTTATCAGGGAAAAAATGTGTATGGAAATCAATTATCATTTGTCACTCCTGTCCATCGCTTAATTCTATTATGCTATCGCCTTTGGCTTCGCCTAGCAACTTCAACAGCGCTTTAATTATCTGCATGCCTTTGGCTTCCCTAGTATTTGATTTTTGCAGTTTTTTCTTAATATCGGCGGCGAATCTAAAGCCTCTGTAATATTCGTATCTAAGCTTCTCCAGCAACTCATCAAAGGAATATACTTTATATCTGTCAACGCCTGCATATTCTGCGAATATCTCTATCAGCGTCATCCATACCACCTTACGCTCGGACTTGAGCTTCAGCATTTCTTGCAGCTTTTTGCTGACAAAGATATATTTATCCAGCCTTACGCCGGAAAAATCCGTTTCAAAGACTTTCACGCAGTAATCATAAAAGCTGTCAGGCAAATTGAGCATCAATGCGTCAAAAGCGTTAGCGTCAAGCGGCTCGATGCAATACTTTCTGCCGTCCAACTTATCTATTGCTCTTATCGCGTCGTAGTATCCGGTTTTTATTGCCTTTTGAATATTAGCCGAATCAAAATCAAGCACGCTGCCGATTTTATCCGACGGGTCGATATACATAATTTTTGCCTCGGATATATACGGTTTTTTGACAGGCGCAAGCGAATCGCCTAGCCTTATCGCCACTATATCGTCATAGCCCTTATCCAACAGCATATTGATTGGCAAATTGTCATATAAGCCGCCATCATAATATCTGTTCTCTCCGATTGTATGCTTGGTAAAAAGAGGGAAATTCGCGCTCGCCATTACATAATCCGCTATCATTCCTTCGGGTATATCGTCCTTAAAAAGCGTTTTTGCTTCGAAGGAAAATTCTCCCTTGCGCATCACCGTTACAAGACCAAAATCAATCTTGCTCTTTCGCAGTTTTTCTTCATTCGTGTACTGACTTATGAGCGCTTTCGCCTTGGTAGTCTCCAAACCGCCTTTTCTAAAAAAATTCACTACAAAGTCTTTTATATATGATATGGTGGTTTTGCTAAAATCTTTGCTTTTTATTTTTGACCATTTTTCCGCATCGACATCCAGAACTTTATCAATGCCCATTGTCTCCCATACCGTATATAATATGTCGAACTCGCCCTGCGCCATTAGCGTAGCGTTAAGCGCGCCAATAGAAGTCCCGACTACTCCGTCAAAGGTATAGCCGCGCTCTAACAACGCTTTAATTGCTCCGGCTTGAAAAGCGCCTTTTGCGCCGCCGCCCTGCAAAACAAGTCCTCTCACTATTTCTCCTTGCAAACTATATTTATCCACTCGACGCCATTTGCGCCGCTTATCATGTATCCTTATTTATAACCTTATTATCTCGTGTTAGATTGATATAATGCATTTAACTAAAACTTGATAAGCCTTTATTAAATAACTATATTATCTAATATTAGATTGCATTATTTATTATGCTTTATTAATAGCATTTGCTTCCATATATTCAGCTTATAAATGTATATAGCCGAACATAATTAATTACTTTATTAAGCGACATCTTTTACTTGTTAGTAAATGAGAAAGCGTTATTGTTTTTTTCCTTTAATGCCCTTTACCGGCGCTTTCTTTGTCTTAATTTGTTTTACAGCAGGTATTTCTTCCGCAACAAGCGTCTTCTCTTCCATTACTTCAGCAATCTCTCTAGCTTCAATCTCTTCAGCAAAAACCGTACGCCATACGGGTTTTGTTCTTTGTTTGAACAGCTTATCAAATTTGATATTTTTAAGTTTAAAGCCGGAAAATACAAGCATAGCGGCAGGCAATACTGTAATGCAAAGGAATCCGGATATCAAAGCGCCCCGCGCAATCAACAGCGTGATATCGGATATTATAAGATTGGTGGAAGCAAACGTAACTGCAAAGCACGCAACTGTAGCAAATACAAATAATGCAATCAGT
>SACC01000233.1 GCA_009928745.1 Clostridia bacterium | reverse complement strand
ATCGCGCGCTGCGATAAAACTTTTGCTTTTGCTGTCGTATATAATCATTGCGAATTCGGCGTCAAGGTCTTTGAACATATCCACACCGTACTCTTTGTACAGCGGCAAAATTATTTCACAGTCGCTGCCGCTTCTGAATCTGTATTTCTTGCTTAACTCCGCTTTTTGGGGACGGAAGCAATACAACTCGCCGTTGCATACCACATAGTCGCCGTCAAGCTCAAAAGGCTGCATCCCCTCAGGACTCAAGCCCATTATTGATAGGCGGTTAAAGCCTAAGTATCCGCCCTCAACCTCGATAACACGCTGCATATCCGGTCCGCGCACTATTGTGGCATCTAGGGCAGCCTTGAACTCTTCTCCGGTAATCTTTTTGCCGGAATAACTCATAATTGAACACATATTGACACCTCCGTAAAATAAAAACAGCTAGTCATCCTTCTTTAGGACGAATAGCTGCTATCCGCGGTGCCACCTAAATTATCGCCAAAAAATGACGATCACTTTTCATAACTCTAACAAGTTACTGCGGTTTTACGCACCGCTTAACGGATTCCCTACTGCCCGACGAACGAGGTTCAGATCACAGCTCCTGAGTGTTCTTCGTATAAGCGCCGCTACGGACTTCCCACTGCCATCCATTCACTGAAAACGCTCTCTTATAGTACTTTTCTCAATCGTTGCCTTTAATGTATTTTATGCTATCACAAGTAAAAACGCTTGTCAATAGTTTTTTTGCAAATTAATTTGGGTTAATCAATATTTAATAATAAAAGAAAATAGCTAAAGCGACAATTCTGATTCCATTATTTTATAATGACTACTCTTTTATAAAATTACGAATTACAGACCGTATTTTGCTATCAAAATTAATGCGATAACTATTAATATAATGACCGCAAGTATCGCTCCGAAAATCTTCTGTTTTATCCTTCTTTTAAAATATCCCATATCAGTCTCCTTAGTATGCTATTAGTATTATATAACCATAATCACAAAATGTAAATGCAGTTTCTGATTATTTATATATGGAAAGTTGCAATTAATTGCTCTTTACTGTATTTTATAACGATTTCCATTATTTTTTTAAGTTTTAACTAAAAATATAAGCCAGAAAGACATTTTTCTGTTATAATTATATTACAGCGTGTAGCTTTTGGCGTAAATCCAGTGTATTGCTACGCGCTGTTTTTCATTAAAATTAAAATTCTGTAATTTTAACAGTTATTACGAATTTTATCGCGAGCAATACCTTCGCATAATTTTCAGTTTAATTTGCTGTTATGTATAATAGTTATTTTTACGAATTTTGTTTAACTGAAGTACTAAAAGTCAAAAATGAGGTGAAGTGAGTGAATGAGCATAATGGGCTTATCAACGATGCGTTGGATTCAAAATTAAAGAGATGTAATGCCCCGCTGCATATTCTTGACACTTCAACCGAGACATACGGGTGCAGATACGGCAATCCCGACGGCTGTGTAAAATGCTATCTTGAGGGAGTATGCGCATTTGTTAGAAAGGACAAAATCTGCCAGTCACCGCCTTGGAGCTGGGCAAAAAGATATTTGCTATTGAAGTTAGCTGGAGAAAATGAAGGAAATGTTTATGAAAGCAAAGAAATTTGAACCTATAATTGTATGCTATGATGTTAATATAATGCATAGCCAAATAGAAAAATTG
The DNA here is from genome assembly GCA_009928745.1 of Clostridia bacterium. Taxonomy (GTDB): domain Bacteria; phylum Bacillota; class Clostridia; order Christensenellales; family CAG-1252; genus SACC01. Next base: position 1,444 of record SACC01000233.1, on the reverse strand, counting down.
TTAGGCAAAAGCGTTAGAATAACTGTATTAAGCGGCAACAGACCAAAAATTTTGGAAGGCGTTATGGTTTTTGCCTCTTCCAAGATCTTCGGCGTGGAGCTAATACTTGGCGATTCCAAAATAAAAGCAACATACACATATACCGACTTATTTATCAAAAAAGTTATAATTGAAGAAATAATTATTTTATAAAACAGATTAAACTATCCTATAATTTTGCGCTGATTGGCGTTTGCACTTTGGCGATTGATTAATACTAACTATTAAAATGCTCGAAGTATAACTATCGCACAACTCAAATTTGCATTTCATAATTCTATTACGAATATTGAGCTAAAAACTCCAACAGCATATTCATTGCCACCGTCGCTTCGGGCAAATTATACCTTTCCTGAAACTCGTGACCAAGATTTTTATCAGTCGACTGCGGAAGATAGGATGTTACATTAACTCCCTTGCTCTCCAGCTCGGCTTTCATCTCCCAATTCTGCGCGTAAAACGGATCTTTGTCGCCGCATAGCAAATATGTATTGGGATAATTATCAGTAATATTGGCTATTGTGTTTAGTTCGGCAACCCTCTCGTATTGCTCGAATTTTTTCTCGCCGGTCAGCATCCACATTGCATCCGCAAGCAGCGGGAACCTCGTCTCTCTCACTGTCATCATATTATAAAATCCGCATAAGAGTATTACCCCTTTAATCTGGGCAGCGCTAATATTAGTATCAATACCCGATGCTTGCTGCAATTCGGCATTCGTATAGAACGCCCCCATATAACCGGATAGATGCGCTCCCGCGCTGTCTCCGCCTATAAATATTTTGTTGATGTCAATGTTGTATGTATCTGCATTATCAACCAAAAAACTTATCGCCTCGTTGGCTTGAATCGCCTGCGCAGGATATATTTCATCGGGCGCTAATACATAATTTACATTCGCCACAACATATCCATCGTTCGCAATTATCCGACAATACGGCTCTTTGCCCGACTTGTCGCCGCCGACATAATAACCGCCGTGAAAGTACACCAAAAGCGGTAAAATATCCGTATTGTCTTTAGGAGATATAATATCCATATATCCGCTAGAATATGCGGAATTATAATTCACATCGCTAAGCATCGCGGTATTAGCCAGTATCGCATCATAATTATCGGGCGTAGGTACAAAACGCGGCTCGCATATCACTCTTATTAAGACTTTCTGCACATTGTAGCTGAAAGGCATAGTAAGCGCAGGTATACTAACTAAAAGTATCAGCGCAACCGCTATCCATAACCATATCCTTTTGTAAAAGGGCTTTTTCATTTTTTCTTTGTGATTTTTGCTCATAATTAATTATACAAGATATTTCGTTTTGAGTATTTAACTCCAAAGGTAATTATTATAATATATTTTTTACTATTTTATAGCTACTCAACAATATTAGTGGTGATATAATCC
>SACC01000232.1 GCA_009928745.1 Clostridia bacterium | reverse complement strand
ATAATATGCAGCATACCTTTGCCTACAGGCTGGATTGTGGATATATTCAACGACAATCTGCCGCCCTTTATATAGTAATCCATACTGCCTCTTACAATTACGCTTTCGCCGTCCGATATCGGCACATAGGTTTTCTTGGCGTTAAAACAGTTGCACTGTATCTGCGCGTCCTTGTCTTTCAAGGTAAAATACGCGTGCGGTCCCGAAAATTTGTATGAGGAAATCTCTCCGTATACGCTGATATTCTGCAATAGCTCCTCGCTTTGCATAATCCTGTTAAGGTAAGTATTCAGCTGTAATACGGAAAGAGTATTATCCATTGTTATCCTTTAGCTTCGCTGCAAGAAGAGTATTCTTCATAAGCATTGCGACAGTCATCAGCCCTACGCCTCCGGGTACCGGAGTGATAAAGCCTGCCACCTCTTTTGCCGCTTCAAAATCCACGTCGCCCTTTAAGCCGTTCTCGGTACGGTTAATACCGACGTCAATTACTATTGCGCCTGGCTTAATCATATCGGCGGTAATAAAATTCGTCTTGCCAATTGATACAACGAGTATATCGGCTTGTCGCGTAATATTAGCAAGGTCTACCGTACGGCTGTGGCACATCGTTACTGTGGCGTTCTCGTTAAGGAGCATAATAGCGACAGGCTTGCCGACTATATTACTTCTCCCGACTACTACCGCGTGTTTGCCTTTTATATCTACTCCGGTGCGTTTTATTAAATCAATACAACCGGTAGGAGTGCATGCGCTAAGTACATTCTTGCCACCTGATAACAATCCTCCGAGATTATAGACCGATATGCCGTCTACATCCTTATATGGAGATATTGCAGAAATGAGCCTGTACTCGTCTAAATGTCTGGGCACTGGCAGCTGCAAAAGTATACCGTCAACCGCATTGTTATTATTGAGTTGATTAATTAGCTCTAATATCTCCGCTTCGGTAGCCGTCTCCTCGAGTTTATAAGAGAACGACTCAATGCCGCAATATTCACACGCCTTTATCTTGTTGCCTACATAAATCTTGCTCGACGGGTCTTCCCCTACTAAGATAACTGCAAGCGCGGGTGATCTGTTGTATTTTTTTACAAAGTCAGTTACGCCGCTTTTTACCTCATCCTTAATAATCGCAGCCGTTGCCCTTCCGTCAATAATTATAGCCATATCTACCCCTTTTCTTATGCTTTATTTATTAGATCTTTATTGATACCGGCAAGTACGCCGTTGACGAAGCCGCTGCTTTTCTCGGTGCTGTATTGCTTTACAATATCAACTGCCTCATTAATTGTAACATTAGCGGGTATATCGTCCGCGTATTGTAGCTCATAAACAGCAACCAGCATCGCCGCCAAGTCACTCTTGACAAGACGGTCAATATTACTGTATTTATCGGCATACGAAGCTATTTTTTCGCACAGTTCGGTATATTTGCTGATAATGCCTCTATAGGTATAGTCGATATATTCTTTGTCGGGTTCGCTTAAATTGGAATCCGCTTTAAGCATCTCATAGGTTCTTTCATTAATTTCTTTGTTAAAGATATATTCAAATACCAATTTGTAAACCGCTTCTCTAGCTAGTCTTCTGCTCATATACTCTCCTGTTGTTTTGTTTAGTCAATGATTATTTATGCGCCCAAAGCGGGCAGACACGCAATAATAGCCCTTTATTACTAAAGGGCTAAATAGCATTTACGAGGGGAATACTACCCCAACTACAGAAATGTTGACAGACTTAACCTTGTAATTGGTTGCCTTCTCCACCTCTTCTTTTACCTTGTTCTGAACATTATACGCAAGGTCGGGTATCTTGTGACCGTAATACGCGTTAATGCTTATATCTATTATAACCTGATTATCTTTAAGCGTAGTAACCAGCACACTCTTGCCTGTTCCCCTGAACAACTTCCCGGAAAAACTTTTGCCGGAATCGGTAGATAATGCGGCTACTCCCTCCACTTGATATACTGCAACGCCTACGATTGAAGTAATTATACTCTCATATCTGCTATCAGAATCCATAATACCCTCCGGATTTTCGCAACTGCGCCGACTCTTATTCTATAAAAAGTCTGCTCCATTACGGGTATTATTATATCATAATCACCTATTATAATCAAGAGTTTTAAGCAAGCAATGAATAAATACACCGATGATTAGATTTAGGCTTTTGACGAGCTTTTGGGATTGCTATAAAGTCCGTATAGCGATACTGAGTAATATTATCAGTTATAAGGAACAATAATTACATTCGTTGGACTGCAACCGGTTTCCGCTGTTATAATTGAAAGAATCTGCGCGACATCTGCGCTATCAAGTTCGGAGTCCTTAACAACTACGTTCACATTGCTAGTCTCCAAGGTAACATACGCATCTTCAAAGCCTCTCGCCTTTATTAAGCCCTCCAACACCATCTCCTGTTCGGCAAAGTTAATGAGCTCCATTTTCTTTGCTTGCGCAGTTGCAACCACAGCTTCTGTAGAATTCTCCGAGTTGATTATTGCGTCAAGATAGCTGAATGATTGTGCGCGGGTACTGTCTCTATCCGACCTGATCGCGCTAAAATAAGATACTGTGGTAACCGTATTATCTCCCAGATTGACCTGACTTTGCTTGTTGTTAAGCAAGACATTCAGATAAGCCGCCGCTACAAGCAACACCACCATTGTGCAGATTATGATAATTTTCTTTTTGTTTGACATAATGCTAACCTCCATTTTTATTTGTCATTTCAAAGATTTCTATTTTATCAATCTTTACCCCCGTTGCCGCTTGTACCGCCCTAAGCAGTGCTACTCTGACATTCATGTCCGACGCTCCCTCTGCAACTACGATTATTCCTACAATATTCGGCAATATTTCTTTAAGTATTACCGGCTCGCTTGAGCCGTTCTTCTGTATTAACACAGTGCTCTTTGTCTCGGTTACCGTCTCCGTTGTCCGAGTTGAGTTGCCGCTGTTGTCAATTGTGATGTTGGTATGCGTATTAACTGTTTCAGCAGGGATAATTTCTCCCGTACCGTCATAGGTAATCAGCACTTTTATCTTACCCGCTCCTTTGATACTTGCCAGTATTTCCGCAAGCTCTACCGCAGCGTTATTCAGCGTAACTTGACTAACCTCAGTATTGTTGCTCTTCTTAGA
>SACC01000231.1 GCA_009928745.1 Clostridia bacterium | reverse complement strand
TAATTTGACAGATGAAGAATGGAAACAGGTTGCGAAGCTTATTGAAACGGAAGCGGGAATGAATCCATGACCGCATACGAACTGATGATAAAAACCAATCACCATCTTATTAAAGGCGGCGGGCTGACAGAATCTCATAAAAGTAATATTACCGGTCAGCTGCTTGCGGCAAAAAACACGCCGGAGCAAGCAAGAAGATTTTATATCGGAGTAAAATTCCCCGAAAATACCGACGGCGACGGACGAAAAATGTATCCTATTTTCTTTATTCCGCTTTATAATGCTAATAACGACGGCAATAAATTAAAAACAGTATTGGACCAAACGCCGAAAACCCATATTTTATCAGCAAATATGTACGAGCTTGAGATACTGAGACTGCTGTATCTTTTCGTACCGGATAATGCGGATGTCAAATTGATGGTCGAAAAAACTCTTGCACGGCTTAAAACCACTTGCTTCGGATATATGGAGGACGGAGTGGGCGAATGCTTTGATACATCGCTTGTGGTGCTGAGGTTTCTTGCCAAAGTCGCGCCGAATGATATAGATTGGATCAAAAGCAGAATAGATAACTTCAACCGACATTACGGTGATAAAAAACGTCCTTCATTTTGCAGATGGTATTATTGGCTTTGCCTGTCCGAGCTGCCGTTTGAACTTGCAAAGCCCGAAATAAAAAAATATAAGCCTGAAATGTTAAATTGGCTTACAAATAAAAGCTGCGTTATGAACTCGGAACATGATAAAACGATACACCCTGTCCTAATTTGTATGCTGCGGAATATCATTGCGAAATGCCCCGAATATGCGTACATAAAGGACCGTCAGCCGTATGTCAGCGGAAAAGACGGACGGCTACATTTTGATATGAGTAAGGAGACAAAATGATTTTTACCGTTAATCAATCTGAATTTGTCAACGAAAATCAACGCATCATATGGCAGTTTGGTACGCATATTGTACCTTTGGAGGTTTCTCTCGCCGATATTGAGGACGAGGAAATCCGGGAAGGCTGCAAGCAGATATATGATTGTACAATGGAAATCCTCACGGATATGTTTAATAATCCGGACGAATACACCCAATCCCCCCGCTGGTATACCTGCGATTTTATATCTTGGCTTGTAAATGGAAACAAGCCGATGAAAAAACACAACGACGCCTTTTTACGTTATTTAGAAAGAATCCCGCGATTTGGATTTTCTTACGATGCATATTTGGATAGATGGTCGAATGATCGATATCCTCTTTTTTGCGATTATTTCACTCGCTTTGTCGTTTTAGCAAAAGAGCGGAAACAAAACATGGGCGGTTATCTTGACAGGTGTGATTTTCGGTTGTTTTCAAAACGCATTATCTTGACACTTGATGATTTAATGCGCCCTTTGTCCGATATAGAACGCGCATATTGCCTGGAATTGCATAAATATGCCGTTTCAAAAGGTATGAAGATTGATATGAAAGATCCTTGTTTCTTCCGTTATATCTATAAGAAGCTTTACTCGGTAGAAATTCAAAATAATCCTTTAAATGTTCGTGTTATATACAGGTTGAATAACGGAAAACACATTCCAGATCAATTTGAAAGGTATTTAGCGGTTGTCGATAATCAAACCGATAAAAATGAATTGTACAATTATATACAAGGCGGAATTTGTGTATGCAACGCCTGTAACGGTATAAAAAAAGCAAACGCACGATGCGGAAGGTGGGTGGATATCAAAGGAGCAAGACGGCTTTCTTCCATGTGCCATCCCGCAATAAGCAAATACCGCAGGGGAACTAATAATACGGCCTATACGGATAAGGATATTAAAATGCTTAAACGCATGATTGATGTCAGAGTCGAACAAATTGATCAATTTATATAGGAGTAACAAAAATGACAACAGAAATAAAAGCAATTATGGACGAACGCTTCGGGCATGATACCCTGCTTTCGGTCGCGACCGCGGCAAACAGTATTCCTTATGTCAGAATCGTTGACGCTTATTACGAAAACGGTGTGTTTTATGCGGTTACATACTCTCTTTCAAATAAGATGAATCAAATTAAAAACAACCCGATTGTAGCCGTCTGCGGCGAATGGTTCACCGCTCGCGGAATCGGTGAAAACCTCGGTCATATCCGTGACAAACGCAATGCGAAAATTGCCGCAAAGCTGCGGGCGGCGTTTGCTTCATGGTACGATAACGGTCATACTGACGAGAACGACCCCAACACCTGCATTCTGTGCATTAAGCTGACCGAAGGCGTGCTTTTTCACAACGGTACAAGGTATGATATTAATTTTAAGGATGAGTATGCGAATGAATAAAACAATTTTAATAACCGGCGGTGCTTCGGGTATTGGCAAGGCAACAGCAAAACTGTTTGCAAAAAACAATTATAATATTTTCTTGGTTGATATTGACGAAGCAAATAATATTTGTACAGCAGATGAGATTAAAAATAATGGCGGTAATGCATATGCATTTACGGCTGATGTACGTAATGAAAATGAAGTATCGAATGCTATAAATAAATGTGTAGAGATTTTTGGTTCGATCGACTCGGCTTTCAATAATGCGGGTATTGTTATCAGTAAAACTACTGTAAGCTGTACCGAAGATATATGGGATAAAATTATTGATACAAACTTAAAGGGATATTGGCTTTGTATGAAGCATGAGCTTATTCAAATGCAAAAACAAGGGTATGGTAACATCGTCAATACTTCGTCTATCAGCGGACTTATCGGACGAGCCGGAGATATGCCGTATAATGTCAGTAAATTCGGTATTGTAGGTCTTACAAAAACAGCAGCTTTAGAAAACGCAGATAAAAACATCAGAATCAACTGCATTTGTCCCGGAGCGGTGCAAACACCTTGGGTGAAACGAGTAACAAAAGGATTAAATGAGTTGCAGCCTATGGGCAGAATAGTTCAACCGGAGGAAATTGCACAAGCGGTTTTATGGTTATGTTCGGAAAATTCATCATTTATAACCGGACACGCCCTTGTTCTCGACGGAGGTCGTATTGCAGGTGAATGGTAATGAATAATACCGACTTTTCTAAAATCGCCCCCTGCGGTGGTTGTTGCGATGATTGCGGTTATAAGAAAAGCGGTGAATGTATCGGCTGCCGTGATACAGAGGGTAAATGCGTTAAGC
>SACC01000230.1 GCA_009928745.1 Clostridia bacterium | reverse complement strand
GCAGGAATAGTTTTTGAGATAGGATTTAATATTAATTTTCGCCGCTAATCCGTTAGGGATAATTCTCGGAATATTCTCAATAAAGCTGCCGCCCGTTATATGAGCGATTCCCTTAATTTCGTATTTTTCAATAAGCGCAAGTATAGTTTTGACATATATTCTAGTGGGGGTCAGCAACACTTCGGCAGGGGTTGCTCCAAGCTCTTCGTCATACTTCATAAGATCTTCTTTCACCGGCGGGAACAATTTTCTAACCAGTGAATACCCGTTGCTGTGCACGCCGCTTGACGCAAGCCCGATAAGGGCGTTACCTTCTTTAATCGTAGAGCCGTTGATTATCTTGTTTTTCTTGGTAATACCGCAGGAAAAGCCTGCAATATCGTACTCTCCGTCTACATAAAAACCGGGCATTTCGGCAGTTTCGCCGCCGATTAACGCGCAGCCCGCGATTCTACATCCCTCGCTCACTCCCTTGACAATTTCTGCAACTTTCTCAGGTATCAGCTTTGGCAACGCTATATAATCCAAGAATATCAAGGGTCTTGCGCCCTGACATACTATATCGTTGACGCACATTGCCACAGCGTCGATACCGATAGTGTCGTGCTTATCGAGACAAAATGCGTATTTTAATTTTGTTCCTACTCCGTCAGTACCCGCTACCAGCACGTCGCCGTCTGGGGCATCACTCAGCGAATAGAAGCCGCCGAAAGAGCCAATATCGCCCACAACGTTTTTATCATACGTGGACTTAACGTATTCTTTCATCATCTTTACCGCCGAATAGCCGGCTTCCACGTCCACTCCTGCCTGCTTGTAATCAATTGCCATATATATCTCCTTACTCGGCATTTGCCGAACAACTTTTGTTACTTTAATTATTTTGCGTTGACCAGCGACATAATTATTTCATCGTCAGCAAGCACTTTTTTCTGCATATCTTTCTTATATGCGGCTAGCTTATCTGCAAGCTCCGAATTATCTATCGCGAGCATCTGTACAGCAAGCAATCCCGCGTTCTCCGCGCCGTTAATCGCGACAGTTGCAACAGGTACGCCTGAGGGCATCTGCACAACCGATAACAGGCTGTCCAAGCCGTCCATAGTGGAGCTTTTGACAGGAAGTCCGATAACCGGCAGCGTGGTGTGACCGGCAATAACTCCCGCAAGATGCGCCGCCTTACCGGCTGCTGCGATAATTACTCCGTAACCCCCGGCTCTTGCGTTAGCAGCAAAGTCCGCTGCAATTGTCGGAGTGCGGTGCGCTGAAAGCACACGAACTGCGCATTCTACGTTAAAAGCGGTCAAAACTTCGTATGCCGGCTTAACAACTGATAAATCACTTTTACTACCCATAACAATTGCAACTTTTTTCATATTCTTCTCCTTATATCGTATCTTTTTTTAAACAAAAAAACGCAGTATTACACACTGCGTCTGTTATTCTGGATTACTCGCACTTTGGGCGTGAATAATTGATATGCTCTGCATATACCCTGATGCTATTAACAAGTTATCGGATTTGTAAAGTAATAATTTCATCACTTTCTCCCATTTCAAGTTAAGGAATAAATGAATAAATACATAGAATTAAGCCATCAGCGCAAGTTGTTTTTATTCTTTTATATCTTTAATATATTTTACCAAATATCAAAAGGGAAAGCAAACAAAAAACCGCCTTGTTAGGCGATTTATAATATTTTTTTTGTAAGTTAAAAATTTGCGTTATCTCTTATAAAAATCAGCGTTAATAATTTTGCGTAGAATGCCTTTTATTCGGTTTATTACTTGTTAGATTTTTTCCGTACTGCCGAAGCCTCCGTTGCGGAGTTTTTCACTAACGTCATCATATGTAATGCCATACTCAATAAAAATGCCCTGCGCAAAGCCTTTGCCCGATATAAGCTCAAGCGTCTTGTCCTCCAAAGTGTCATTCGTGAGTTTTATTATGATATGACCTTCGTTATCCGAATGGAAATAGTCGCTGTCAATTATCCCCACGGTATTGTCAAGCTGTAATCTGTATTTGAACCCCAGTCCGCTTCTTGGATATATTTTTAATACCCAACCATCGTCAATTTGCGCTCTGATACCTGTGGGTACTCTAATACTGCGCTTAGGCGGCAAAACAATATCAACCGGCGTAAAAAAATCATAACCCGCAGAGCCCTTTGTCGCTCTCTTTGGCAAAGCTATTGCTTCGTACGTCTTTTGCAAAAAATCCTCGGGCATTACGCCCAAGCAATTTTCGCAGCTTTTGCTGAATTGGTCATATGAAACTTTGTAAAATTTAGCAACTTTTTTCATTAACTAACAACTTAACGGCTTATAGGCTTCATCGTCGGGAAAAGCAATACATCGCGAATAGAGTAGCTGTCCGTTAGCAGCATTATCATTCGGTCAATGCCTATACCTAATCCGCCTGTCGGTGGCAGCCCGTATTCAAGCGCCGTCACGTAATCATCGTCCATCATCTGCGCTTCGTCGTCGCCTTTTTCTCTCTCCTTGACCTGCGCCATAAACCTTTCACGCTGATCCATCGGATCATTCAGCTCTGAAAAGGCATTCGCAAATTCTCTTGATGTCATAAACAACTCGAATCTTTCGGTAAGACGATCGTCACTAGGTTTTTTCTTAGCAAGAGGAGATATTTCCACAGGATAATCAATAATAAAGGTAGGCTGAATGAGCTTTTCCTCAACATATCTGTCGAACAACTCCGCCATTGCTTTGCCCCAGCTGATGTTCTTATCCAGTTCTATTCCCTTCTCTTTACAATTAGATCTCACCTCGTCTACTGTTGACGACATAAAATCTATGCCGGTGTATTCTTTGACCGCATCCGCCATTGTAATTCTTTTCCAAGGTCTTGCAAGAGACAACTCAACTCCTTGATAGCTTATCTCGGTAGTGCCTAGCGCGGTCTCCGCTACGTATGCGAATAATCTTTCGGTTATATCCATCATAGCGTGATAATCCACATACGCCTGATATAATTCGATTGTGGTAAACTCAGGATTATGCTTGATATCCATACCTTCATTGCGGAACAATCTGCCCATCTCGTATACTTTCTCAAAGCCGCCGACAATTAGCCGCTTAAGATAAAGCTCGGGAGCAATACGCATATACATATCGATATCTAGAGTATTGTGATGAGTAA
>SACC01000229.1 GCA_009928745.1 Clostridia bacterium | reverse complement strand
CTTCATGTTTTGCCTGTCTAATGGCTGGGAGTTTAGCCCTGCCAGGCAGTCCATGGGTACTTCCAGCCAAAACCTGCATTTTGGCTTTAATATGCCTATCACTTACCTCTACCCAGACATATTTACGAGCGCTCGGAATGATTTTCGGCTACGTAACAATACATTATTTTATACTAAAAAAATTTGATATAATCAGCGCAATACCCGCCTTAGCCGGGTGTTTGACAGCAGGACTGATCCCCCAAAAAATTTATAATAGGTTGTCCGATATTAAGCAAAGTTATCAGCAAAAGTTTGCCCTGCGGACGGTTGTTAACCGCGACCGTGAGGAAATTGGCAAAAAACTCAATAAAATTTCCTCAGCTTTCTATGAGATGCAGCAGCTTCTCGCAAGCGAGAACCCCGTTGAAGAAACTCCCGAAACTCTTACCTATGCTGTATGTCAGGGCTGTTGCTTTACCTGCCCTAGGTACGCTCGTTGCCGCGACAAAATGGGAGATACTGCTACCCCTGTTTCTAAGCTTGTGCTTTCGGCTCTTGACAACGGGAAAGCTACCTTGCTTGATGCGGGAATTAGCTTGGGAGAAAATTGCACTAAGCTGTCTCGGCTTATTTCCTTAGCTAACGATGCGGTAAAGCAGTACCGAAAAATGCAAGAGCGCAAAAGCGGCATAGAACAAGGCAAAGAAATGGTTGTTTCTCAGCTGGGAGGAGTAAGCGAGTTGCTAAACGAATTATCTATGTCACTTTCCAGCACCCTTACCTTTGATACCGAACTGGAAAAAAAGCTAATCGAAGACTTAGGCTATGCCAACATAATAGCTACCGACGTAGTAATTTATACCGACAACGGTATACCTAAGGAAGTTAATCTTATCGTAAGAGAAAGCGACGTTGATAAAGCCGCTCTACCGAAAATATTGTCCGACGTAGTCGGTATAAATATGGAAGAACTAAGTCGGGTAAAAGCCGTCAAAGGAATGGTCAGCCTAAACTATTGCATTGCACCACGATACAAAATATTATACGGAGAAAGCGTCGTCAGCAAGGAAGGGCGGCATTGCGGCGATACTCGTCAAGCGGTAAAAATTGCCCCAAGCAAAATTATGTTTGTGCTGTCCGACGGTATGGGTACGGGCGCCGATGCACACGACACAAGCAGTCACATGCTTATGCTTATCGAAACTTTTTATAAGGCGGGTTTTTCTCACAAGGCTATTTTCTCTTGCGTATCAAGATTACTTGCCCTCCGCAAAAGGGAAGATTTCAGCGCCCTTGATTTGGCAGTTGTGGACTTAGAAAACGGAGACGTAGATTTTATCAAGCAAGGCGGAAGAGAAAGTTATATCCTCTCCGATAAAAAGTTAGAAACAATACAAGGCTCTGCTCTGCCCCTCGGAATAGTGGAGGACGCCGAGCCGTTTATCGAAAGGCGCAGGCTAAAAAATGATGATATTTTGATTATGCTCAGCGACGGAATTACCGACACTATGTCAAGCGAAGACTTCGCCACTCTATTATGTAGCGGTGATTTTTCCAAAAATCCGCAGGATATCGCCGAAGCAATAACCGCCGATACGATAAGGCTTTCTTCCGATCACGTTGACGATATGACCGCTATGGTAATAAGAATAGTACATAAATAGTTTTTTTCCTAAAAAAAAGCTATCTAGCAAAAATGCAGATAGCTTTTTTTATTTAATTGTTATTTGTTATTAGGCGTTTTTGTTTGCCATTTCCTTATATGTTTCACGCCTTCTTGCCGCTTCCTTTTCGTTGAGGTCAAACAAAGTTTCGGCATGGTCGGGGAACATTTTCTTAAGACTTGCATATCTTGTTTCTCCGGATAAGAAAGTCTTATAGTCGGTAGTGGGATCTTTGCTGTCAAGAATGAAGGGATTTTGTCCTTTCTCTTCCAGCTCTGGATTGAAGCGATACAGCGACCAATAACCGGAATCTACCGCGCCCTTCATTTCCGCAATGCTCTTACCCATATTGATACCGTGATTGATACAAGGAGCGTAAGCTATGATAAGTGACGGTCCCTTGTAGCTTTCCGCTTCTTTCATCGCCTTAACAACCTGGCTCATATTTGCGCCTAAGCTTACTTGCGCAACATAAACATAGCCATAGCTCATAGCCATCATGCCGAGGTCTTTCTTTCTGGTTTTCTTTCCGCTTGCGACAAATTTTGCAATAGAGCCTGTAGGAGTTGACTTACTTGCCTGTCCGCCGGTGTTGCTATAAACTTCGGTGTCAAGAACCAGTATGTTAACATCTTCGCCCATTGCAAGCACATGGTCCAGTCCGCCGTAGCCTATATCGTATGCCCAACCGTCTCCGCCGAATATCCAAACCGACTTCTTAACCAAGCAATCTGCGTTGTCTTTGATGTCGCTAATGATTTCTTCATTGCTCTTTTCGCTCTCCAATACAGCCTTAACCTTATCGGAAGCAGTTTTGCTAGCTTCGGTATCGTTCATGCCCGCTATCCATTCTTGGAAAGCTGCTTTGCTCTCTTCGCTTACGCTGTCCATAATAGAAAGCATTTGTTCCTTGATTTTTTCTCTTCTTTGAGTGATAGCAAGATTCATACCGTAACCGAACTCTGCGTTATCCTCGAACAAGGAGTTAGCCCAAGCGGGACCGTGACCCTTATCGTTGGTTGTGTAAGGACAAGTAGGCGCGCTGCCGCCGTAAATTGAGGAACAGCCTGTAGCGTTAGCCACAATCATTCTATCTCCAAAAAGCTGTGTAACGAGCTTAACGTAAGGTGTTTCGCCGCAGCCTGCGCATGCGCCGGAGAATTCGAACAAAGGCTTAGCAAACTGACTTCCCTTCGGGTTGTCGTTCTTATAAATCTTGTCGTTTTCGGGCAAGCTCTCTGCATATTCCCAATTAGCTGCTTCGCTCTCGATAGCATCTGCAACAGGTATCATAGTAAGAGCCTTTTCCTTAGCGGGACAAACGTTTGCGCAAGATCCGCAGCCTGTACAGTCGTAAGGACTGACTTGAACTCTAAACTTATAACCCTTGAAGCCGTTGGCATCCTTTACTGCAAAGCCTTCCGGTGCGCCTGCAAGCTGCTCAGGTGTCTTCAAAACAGGTCTGATTGCCGCATGAGGACATACTAGTGAGCATTGGTTACATTGTATACATGTTTCACTATTCCAATGT
>SACC01000228.1 GCA_009928745.1 Clostridia bacterium | reverse complement strand
GCGGCAGCGCCGCGTTTGTCCATGAACAGCAATGCGTTCCTTGAAGAAAATATGGTTTTTACGATACGGTTATATCGGTAAAATGTTCTGATACAGTCACAAATTATAAGGCGTATTGCGAGTTAGCGGCAAGATGCGATTATCCGCTGCATCTCGGGGTAACCGAGGCAGGAGGCGGAGAGCTTGCGCTTGCAAAATCACATATAGGTATCGGCAGCCTTTTGCTTAACGGCATAGGCAATACGATAAGGGTTTCGCTAAGCGATTCACCGATTGAAGAAGTAAAAGCGGGAATTAATATTCTGCAAGCTGTCGGATTGCGTAAGGATTTTGTGGAGATAATTTCTTGTCCGACTTGCGCAAGAACCGAATTCGATGTTATTACAATAAGTAAGCAACTCCGCGAATCCGTGAAAAATATCCGCAAGCCGATGAAAATTGCCGTAATGGGTTGCGTTGTCAACGGTATAGGAGAGGGCGAAAGCGCCGATTACGGCGTTGCGGGCGGTAAGGAGCAATCGTTGATTTTTTCCAAAGGCAAGATATTGTATAAGATTGATAATTCAAAAGTTTTTGAATGCTTAATGTATTTAATGGAGGGCAAAAATGAATGATTTTTTGACCCTTTTGCAGAATAAATACGGCGAAAAATACAATTATATCCGCGTAAAATGCGTGGAAGTATTCAAGCAGTCCAAAAAGGTCAATATCACGCTGTATATCCCTGAAGACGTATTTGATTATGAGTTTGAAAACGATGATATTAAGGCGATTAAAGGCGTTTTGGAAGATGTAATTAATGGTGAAAACGATGCCGAAGGAAAATCAAAGGTCAAAATCAATCTGTATTTTGAGAAAATATATTTTGATACGGAGATACTGAAAGGAGCGCTTTCTGATTATATCAAGGCGCATTATCCTTATGTAGGCTCCAATATTGATTTTGAAAGACTAGAACTTGAGCTCGGCAGCGAAATCACGATTAATTTTGTTATACAAGAATCTGTGTATGATTACGCAAGTAAGAGCGATTTTGAAGAGTCGGTTAAAAAATTCCTTGAGGACAAGTATTATCTTGTAAGCAATATTACATACGAGATAGTGGAGAATAGCGGAGTAAGTATTGAGGAAAATGCTCAATCTCTGCAACATAGAAGCGTGTTTATACCAGTCAGCGATATTCAAAAAATATGCGGCAAAGGCGAACTCAAGGGCATGTTCCCGAAGCATATCGCGGTAATTAACAAAGCGGGAGATAATATCTCGATTTGTGGTAAAATAGAGCTAGTTGATCGTAAAATCTATGACGAAACCCAAGCCGTTGAAGGTAAAAAATTCTATAAATATCATTACATTTTAAGCGTTGACGACACTAGCGCTTCAATGAAAGTTTTGTATAATACAAATGAGGAAGATTGTCCGCTCGAAAAGCTTGCTCCGGGCAGCGATATCATTGTGCGCGGAAGAGTTTTTTATAAGGAAAATACCGGCAAATTTATCATGTTTGCAAAGGGTATTGGTAAATGCGAGATTGATTTTGCAACGGTAAAAGCGCAGCTTGCGCCTCTTGCTCCACCCGATGAATATCGGTTGCCGCCTAAGATATATGAAAGGAAAATGGGCGGATATCAAATGGAGCTGGATGTTATGGGTAACGGACAAAAAGAAAAGTCTGTGAGTACAGGAGAAGTTGTCGCCATGCATTATCTTTCCATCCCCAAGAGCAACGAAGAAATAATTTATGAAATTGCGTGTATTGTAATTAATGACGGCAAATTCACCGAATATTATCACACTTACTTGAAGTCACCAAGGAGCGATAATATGAACATTGAAGCAAAAGTCAAGGTAATGACCGCGCCTAGACTTTCCACAGTTATTCCAGACCTTATCAAGTTTACCGCCGGTCGGATAATACTTGCGTTAGATGTTTTTAATAGTGTGAAAACGCTCAATGAAGTCGCTAAGCCTCTGCGCTATGTGTTCCATAATGAATTAAAGGAAGTTAAGAGCTACGGTAAGAAAAGTAAGGGCGATAGCAATCTAATATCTATCTGCAGAGAGAACGGGATTAAGCTTAATTCTTCCGCTTCAGCAATGGAATACGCCGAGGCAATAGGACAGCTATATTTAAAGTTGATGAATCAATGAACTTGATCTAAATTTATTTTGAAGAGTTTTAAACTTTGATTTGTTTGGATTTTCTAGGAGCCTTTACAAAAATATTGTGAAAAGACATTTTTTAATAGCGCGTAAAATCTAATAATCAGACATATTTGGACATATTATAGACGAACATCGGCAAGCAAAATTAAAAAGTACATAAAAGTACTTGATTATTTGAATAACATATGTTATATTATTAATACTACTATATTACAAGTGTAGAGAGTGAGCCGCCAGCTCACTCTTTAATTTATTGGGAGGCAAGCAGCCTCGACGTAAGGAGAGAATCATGTCGGTTAAAGAAACAGTGGAAAGTATTATAGAGCCTATTATTACCGAAATGGGTTACAGGCTTGTAGAGGTCAGTTATCTGAAGCAATACGGTGGTATGACGCTTACAATCTTTATTGATTCGGATAAAGAGGGCGGTATAGCGCTTGACGATTGCGAAGCGGTCAGCAAGGCAATAGACCCAATATTAGAAGCCCATAATCCGACAGCGGATCAATCGTACACGCTTAACATTTCCTCTCCGGGTATTGACAGACCCCTGAAGAGTGAAAAGGATTTTTACAAGAATATAGGTAAAGAGATAGAATTGTCCCTTTATAAACAGCAGGAAGGCAAGAAAAAGTTCGAGGGTGCGCTCATTGCATACGATTCGGACACTGTTACGATAAAGAATAAAGAAGAGCAAAAATTTTTACGCAAGGATATAGCGGTAATTAAGCCCGTTATAAAATTTTAGGAGGATATATGATTAACAAGGAATTTTTTGCCGCTTTAGAGGCGCTCGAAAAGGAGCGCAGGATTGACAAGGAGACCTTTTTGTCCTCGCTTGAAGCGGGCATAAGCTCAGCTTACAAAAAAGAGACGGGCGACAGCAGATATATAGAAGTCAGGCTCAATCCGGTCAAGAACGAGATCAGGGTTTTTGCGTATCAGATAGTGGCGGAAGAGGTCACCGATAACGAAAAAGAGATCAGTCTTGAGGATGCGAAAAAGAAAAAGTCAACC
>SACC01000008.1 GCA_009928745.1 Clostridia bacterium | reverse complement strand
GGTATACGCTATCGGCGGCGTAATGGTGGATAAGGCAATTGGCGACGCAGGCGATATTGATACCGCAATAATAACGATGAAACTATCTAACGGCGCATTGGCGGTAATTGATAACTGCCGCCGCTCGAGCTATGGATACGACCAGAGAGTGGAAGCTTTCGGTTCAGACGGTCAAGTATCGATAGCTAACGATACGGCGTCAAGCGCAGTATTATCGAACGCTGAGGGAGTCACCGCAGAGAAGCCGTTATTATTCTTTCTCGAAAGATATATGCAGGCATACGTCAACGAGGTCGTGGAATTTATCGATTCCATTAAGAATGACACTGATGTCAAAGTCGGCGTGGAAGACGGCTTGGCGCCCGTATTAATCGGGTTAGCGGCGAAGAAGTCTATCGCCGAGGGAAGACCCGTTAAAGTTGCCGAGATAAAAGCGCAATACGGCATAATAGACTAAAATAAATAAGATAACAGAATAAATAAGATAATATAAACAATAAAAGCGTTCGATTATTTCGAACGCTTTTATTGTATCTAATTATTGTGTGAACACTTCCTAAGTTTAGTAATGGGTCCCACAAAACGCAAATTTTGCGGAGGATAATTACCATTTTCCGCGGCTTACGTGACCTGCAATCTCCGCCTTACTTCTTTGCTTAATAATCCAAGCCTCGTCTTTTGCCTGTTTAAACAGCGCAACGCAAGGGGGATCAAGATTGATTTCGATACCTTCTTCGGCAAGTTTAATAATTTTCATTGCCAAATCAGTCAATTTCATATGAATGTCGTTGGTACGGTCAGACATATATATTTTCTTCGCCTCTTCTTCGGTGAGAGCATTAAATTTCTCTTTTGGCGCGCCGCATTTAGGGCAATTTTGGGGTGCGCTGTCTCCCTCAAATACCAATCCGCATACCGAGCATTTCCATAGCATAATAATTACCTCCTTAAGGATTTATCTAAATCTACTGTTATTACAGTATATATATTATAACATAATAAAAATATAATTTCAATAATGATTATTATATTTTAGGAAAATCAAACAGAATATAATTAAAAATGTACTGGGGTATATTTTTGTATTGACATACATTTTTATTTGTGATAATATTATTTTAGAGGGACAAATATGGTTTTAGCAAAGATAGAAACCCGACAAAGCAGAAAGCGCAACGCAACCCATATAAGCATTATGCATAACGCAAAAAAGCTTTTTGAGGAAAAGGGGCTCGGTAAGGTTACGATAGAGGAGATCACCGAAGCGGCTGACATATCGAGATCGACTTTTTTTGCGCATTTTGACTCGGTGGACGCTCTTGTCGCTGAGATTGCGGATATTGCCGTAAGAGATATACTTGACGAATATGTGAAACGCGGCAAAAACGGAAGGGAAGGGATTCTTGCTTTAATGGACAAATTAATAGAAGATACCTGTCCATATCCCTATCTTACTGTGGAATTATTCTTGAACGGCATAGTTAAGTCAAGGGGTAAAACGCCTTTTTCGGAGCTGGAAAGTCTTATATGCAAGGAATTGACTAACGCAGGCGTTAACGAGGCTAGATACAGCCATAAGGAGCAATCCGCATTGGTTATGGGCGCGTATTTCGGCACGGTATTCCAAAAATTCATAAGACGGGAGAGCCTTTGGGAAGCAGAGGAAATAAAACATATAGTTAAAAATTTACTGAATAATATAATAGGAGAATAGTATGGGCGAGTATGGAATTAAGAATTGGCAACCAGCAAAAGAAATTAATGAGGCGCTAAACAAGCTGACCTCACAACCTATTTATAAGATTACAAAAGAATATTCTAAAGAAGTGATGGGTTATTTTGATACAAAATGCAAGCAATCCAAAGAGATTACCACAGAGGCAAAAAAATATATACCCGGAGGAGTGCAGCACAATCTTGCTTTTAACAAGCCATTCCCTATATGTATAACAAAAGCCGACGGCGCTTATCTTGAGGATAAGGATGGTAATTCATATATTGACTTTTTGCAGGCGGGCGGACCTACGATACTTGGCAGTAATTATCCGGCAGTACGCGAAGGGGTCATTAAGCTTATTAACGAGTGCGGACCTGTAACCGGACTGTTCCACGAGGCGGAGCTGATGCTTGCTAAGGAGATTAACAAGCATATGCCTAACGTTGAGATGTTCCGTATGCTCGGCTCGGGTACCGAATCGGTTATGGCAGCGTTAAGAGTCGCAAGATGCGCAACACGCAAAAAGAGGATAATCAAGGTCGGCGGCGCGTATCACGGCTGGTCTGATCAGATGGTATACGGACTGAAAATTCCGGGTTCGAGAGCTTTTCTTGAATCTCACGGCATACCTTCCAAATGTTACGCATTAACCGACGAGGTTCGCCCCAATGACCTTAATATGCTGGAAAAAATGCTGCGTCTCAACAAACTTAGAGGCGGCACAGCAGCGGTAATCGTGGAACCGGTAGGACCGGAGAGCGGCACAAGACCCATTGATTTTGATTACAACAAGAATGTACGCGCGCTTTGCGACAAATATAATTGTCTATTCATATTTGACGAAGTTGTTACCGGGTTCCGTATCGGCACGGGAGGCGCGCAAGGCTACTTTGGCGTTGTGCCCGATCTAACGATTTTTGGCAAAGTAGTTGCCGGCGGTTACCCAGCTGCCGGCGGTGTAGGCGGCAAAAAAGAATATGTAAGCGCAATGTCTGCAGGTGTAGCGACCATTATGAAGCGCGCGTACGTCGGCGGTACATTAGCCGCTAATCCGCTATCTGCATTTGCCGGATATACCGCAATAAAGGCGATAGCCGAGACCAACGCATGCGTAAAAGCCGGAGAGGCAGGAGATAAGCTTACCGCAGGACTAAAGTCGCTTGTCACAAAATACAAACTGCCATACGCCGTATATAATCAAGGCTCTATCGTGCATCTTGAATGCACAGCGGCAATGAGCTACGATTTCTCTTCAATGTTTATGCCAAAATCTATATTAGGCTTACTGAAGAAAAAGAAAGCAATTATGGAAAGAAAAGACGCAATGGAGGAAATGGGCGCAGCGTATACCGCGAACGGCATTATTACGCTTGCAGGCAGCAGGCTGTACACGTCAATGGCAACGACCGACGAAGTAGTCAAGGAAGCTTTGAATCGGTTTGACAAGGTATTTTCGCATGTGGAAAAGACAGAGCTTGGATTATAAGAATAACAAGGCAGCGGAATAAGGAGTAATTTATGAATATCGATTCAAAAGTAGTCACGCTATTCAACGAATATTTTGCAAGAATAAAAGAGAATATCGTTACTTGCGGCAAAACCTCTATGAGCGTTAAGCTCTCGGATAGCAGTTTTGCTTTTGTGATGAACGCCGGCGGCGGTAAGATAAGCGAAAACAAAGTGCAGACAGTTATTATTGAGCAAGCTCAAGAGAACCGCGATATCGAAAGACACAGGATAATATACTGCGCAATTAAAGATGCAAATGCTGTGATACACACTCACACGCCTTACGCTGCGGCAATTGGCAAAACCGGTAAGACGATACCAGCGTTGCTTGACGATACCGCCCAAATTATCGGTATTGATACCAGATGCTGCGCGGACGATACCGCAAATATTAGCAAAATATTGAAAAAACGCAAGGGTTGTATAATCATTGGCAACGGCACTATAACTCATGGGAGAACGCTTGACGAGGCATATACCGGCTGTCTGGTATTGGAAAAAGCGGCAAAATGTTTTATTAACGCCAATTTGCTCGGCAATTACAAAAAAATACCCTATATTGAAGCGGTGCTTATGCACTTTATTTATCAAAAGAAGTATAGTAAAGCCAATCAAAATATGCTCAAAAACAAACAAGTCACTGACAATACTATTGAAATAGAACAAGGCGTTATAGACAGCGGAGAGGCGGCGCTTAGACGACAGGTGGTTGATGCCGGCAAAAGACTGTTGAACAGCAATCTCGTGCAGGGAACTTGGGGTAATATCTCGATAAGACTTGACGACACGCATATGTTAATCACTCCGTCAGGATTGGATTATCTCACAATTAAACCCGAAGACATTGTTAAGGTTAATTTTAATACTATGGAATACGAAGGCAAGCTCAAGCCCTCAGGTGAAAAGGATATCCACGCGATGCTTTTGAAGTCGCGTAAGGATATTAATGTGGTGATGCATTGTCATCCTAACGAAGGGTCTGCATTTGCAGTTGCGCTGCTTTCTATGCCGGTAGTCAGCGCGGAGATGCAAAGCTGCGTCAAGGGCGACGCAAAGGTATCAAAATATGCGCTTCCGAGTACAAAAAGTTTGGCACACGCCACAGTAAAGGCAATAGAGGGCAGGAACGCATGTTTTATGGCTAATCACGGCATGCTGTCTGTCGGTGTATCAATCGACGAGGCTTTTGAGTGTTGCCAAGTTATGGAGGATAGCGCGGATAAATATATTGATGCAAAAGCGGCAGAATATGATCCGTCTGGAAATACCGCGGAGGAAAAACGCATTGACGCATTCTACAAAATGGTCTCTTTGAAAATGAAATAAAAAACCTAATATTAAAAGTTAAACAAAACAAAAAAAGGAGTGATAAAGCGCTTCTTTTTTTATTACCATTTATTTTATAAATCGAAAAAAAAATAAAAATTTATTATCAACAAAAAAATACTATTCTGTGCTGTACGAACATAATTTTTTTTCTTATAATAAACAGTTGTTAAAAGAATATCGCAGTGCTATAATGCTTTCGCTGAAGAATTATACCGCAAAAAAATTGCCCTATAATAGGCTTCTGATTTTGTCGGAGGTTATTAAATACACATATGAAAAACTATTTCAAAAGTCTTACGCCAATGCTCTTTATTTCGCTTAAAAACTACAATAAGAATACCTTTATTAAGGATCTTATTGCAGGTCTGATCGTAGGTATAATCGCGCTTCCTTTGTCGCTTGCATTGGCAATCGCCTCAGGCGCGCCTCCGGTAGTCGGGTTAATAACCGCAATAATCGGCGGTGGTATGGCGGCGCTGCTTAGCGGCAGCCGCAATCAGGTATCAGGTCCGACAGCAGCATTTATCCCGATAGTGCTAACCGTTGCCGCAACCTGCGGCGCAGGCGGATTCTTAACAGCGATATTTTTCTCTGGCGTGCTTCTTTTAATCATGGGCTTTTTGCGTCTTGGCAAATTAATCAATTACATAGCATTGCCAATAATCGCGGGCTTTACAGCAGGTATCGCCGTATCAATTTTTTCCGGTCAGCTTGCCGATTTTATGGGATACAGCAATGTGCCTAAAGAGTTTATTGAGAAGATAGCGCACTACGCGCACGAAATCGGTACGGTTAATCCTATATCGATAATACTTGGCGTAGTATGTATAGCTATAATGCTTGTAATGCCCAAAATTAATAAGAAAATTCCGGGCGCGCTTATCGCAATTATTGTTGCGGTAGCAGTTAAACTTATCTTCAAACCGAATATTGAGACGATAGGCAGCCGTTTTGGCGAATTAAAGCTCAATTTCAGCTTGCATACCTTTGATTTTAGTAATTTCTCCAAGCTTATTGTTCCCATAATATCAATCTCTTTACTTGCCGCGATTGAGTCATTATTATCTGCGAAAGCAGCGGATAATATGACGAGAACTACGCATAACCCCAACGCCGAACTTTTGTCGCAGGGCGCGGCTAATATGGCGTCCGCGTTGTTTGGCGGTCTGCCTGTAACGGGCGCTATCGCAAGGACCAGCGCAAGTATCAAAAACGGAGGAGTTACCCCCGTTGCAACGCTGATACACGCGCTGTTCATATTCCTTATCGGTATTCTGCTTATGCCTTACGCCGTGCATATTCCGTTAGTCGCGCTTGCTTCTGTGCTTATCGTGGTATGTAAGAATATGATCAATGTAAGAGAAGCCAAAAAGATATTCGCAGGTTCCCCAAGAGATGTTATACTGTTTTTTACCGCGTTATCGCTTACTGTAGTATTTGACCTTGTCGTGGCGATAGGCAGCGGTATGGGGCTTGCGCTGCTGTGGGTGCTTATCAACTTCATAAGGGCAAAGCTTAATAAAATCCCTTATAAGCCACAGATTGCGGTGATTGAGAACGGTTTTACTTCAACAATAGCTCTTAGCGGAGGACTCAATTTTATAACCGATGCAAAATTCAAAATCAAAGAGATAGCAACCGACAATCCGTTCATTATTATTGACGTCAGCAAGGCGGTTGACCTTGACTTGCAAGGCTTTATGGTAGTGGAACAGCTCGTTAAACGTATGTTATACGACGGTAAGGAAACGGTTAAGGTAGTCGGTAATTCGCGTTGTATGCGATATATCGCTAAGGCAGAATTCGAAGAAAAGGAAAAGATTGATCTCACCGATATTCTTATTGAAGAACAATCCACATTAACATTCACCTCAAAGCACAAGCCTGTGGTGGTGGAAGAAGTAACGGTTGCTGCAGCGGATATAACGGATAATAATTAATGAACTAGTATTTATACTACGTTACCAGATAATTATATAGTTTAATTAATCTTACTATTTTTGCCATAAAAAATCACACGATTCAGCTTGGCTTTCAAGAATGACGGTAATACCGTTTTTGATAAGCAACTCGGCAGTAATACCGTTACCTGCAATGCGTTTGCCGCTAAAAGTGCCGTCGTAGATAATACCTGCTCCGCAGGACGGACTGCGGTCTTTTAATATTGCGTATTTGCAATCAAGCATTTTGGCGATTTTCAAGGTTTCCGCAGCTCCTTTTATATAGTTTTGCGTTATATCCTCTCCGCTTTTTGACAATACCGCGTTTCGCAGTATCTCCGAGGGTTCGCGCGGTGTTTTCAATCCGCCAAGCTGCTCCGGACATATCGGTATAAAATTATGTTTGCCAATATGTGATATGATAAAATCATTGACAACCTCCGAGCCGTCGTATCTGCAATGTATTCCCAAAATGCAAGCGCTAATTAATATATTCATAATAGTTAACCTCTATTGTAGATTATATCATATGTTAAAAGTCAAGACAAACTATTATAAAAATAAGTCGCTCAAGGCGGCTTATTTTTATAATGTACTAATTAACATTTGTTACTTATCTGAGATATTCAAGTGTAAATATCCTAAACTTATATTACTATCTTGACGATTGCCCCGTCAGCGGCGTTAACGTCAACGAGAGTGAACGAGCCGAATTCTTTTTTATATTGCTTTAGCGCTTTATACATTTCGGCGGCTAGTTTTTGCATCTCTGCTGCGTCGAGGCTGTTGTCCGTACACAATGTTTCCGTTGCCAAAGAGCTTGAAGGCTGACCGGTAACGGGCTGCGTGTTTTTCTTTGTTATATTTTTATATATAAACTTGCATTTTATAAGCGCTAGAGGCACATACAGCGATAGCCTGAAGCCTTTATCTTTAATCTTGATATACATACTATTCCACCACGATATGCACCGTATCGCCGTCTGCAGAAGTGACGTCCACAAGATTACCCACAAGTCCTTGCTCTACTAAGGTTAGTATTTGCTTAAAATCGATATTCTTCAGCGCATCCTTTCCGTTGAACTCCGGCATAGCCATACCACTTTCTACGAATAGCTTGATAAGCGCGAGCGGCAGGTTGACCCGTACTTTGTCGCCGTCTGCCGAATCAACTATTATTTTCAACAGCATTTTGCTTATATCTTTATCTTCTTTCATACTTACTGTGGTCTCTTCTTCCATTCCGTATATTTGATTAAGCGTCACGTTATATAGTCTTGCAAGCTCCTTAAGCATCATCGGATCGGGAAGAGTAGTATCGTTCTCCCATTTGCTGACCGCTTGAGCCGTTACGCCCAGCTTATCTCCGACATCTTCTTGAGTCAATCCTTTTGCCTTTCTGAATTTAGCGAGTCTTTCTCCAAAACTTTTTTCCATATTTCTATCTCCTTTGCCTTGATACTTACATTTTATTATTGTTGATATACTTTTTCCATACCGTATCGGTTGAATCGGTCAAAAAAAGTAGCGTATTAGGCTAATTGCACTCAACTATTAAGCGGATATATAAATAATAGCATATTCGGTTTATAATTTACAAATTTATAATGCTTATATTAATAATGCGCGAAGTCAAATCGGTATAAGGGAGTATGGTACGGGTCATCTTTATTCATAATCAAAATAAATATTTCAATATATTATAAAATTTAATTCATATTATTTTACATTGTGCTATAATAATTAATGTCTAATAGGCAAAATAATCAATTTGGGAGGTATTTATATGGCAACCAGAGTTGTTGTGGAAAACGGTGAAAAAGAAAAACCTACAAAAGGCAAAGGTATTGAAAAATTATTTGATTTTCTTGGTGAAGTGCTGGCGCTTATAACAGTAATAGTTTACGCTGTGCTTATTATTAATGCGAACTGGTCGTTTATACCCGCAGATCACATCATATATACAATTTTTGTCGCGGTTAAAACTTACGGCTTGCTTGCTTTACTTACAATAGTGGGCTTAGAAGCGGTTGTTAAGAGAAATTTCGTAATAAAAATTGTTTTCTTGCTTTTAATCGCAGTTGTTATAGTGTTCCAGTTCTTCCCTGGTACCTGGGATAGCATAACAGGAGCAATCGGCGGCGGCGGTTTCTAAAACATGCTAAATAATTATCGGATAAATAATCAAATAGGTTAATACAAATACTCCCAAGAAGTTGGGAGTATTATTATCTATAAAATATTACTAAACAATAAAAATGAATCATCACCGTAATATTCTATCAATATATTCTATCAAATATGATCAAAATAAGGCATTAATTATTATAAACATATCCATCTAATTATGATAAAAAAGAATACGCGCCGCAAGATGCGGCGCGTTAAGGGGGATATAATATGAACTTATTTATTTAGTTAGATTAATAAGTAAATAGTATTTAACCGATAAATTGTCTGTTATATCAATAATTTTGTCACTTATATTGTTTATTAAAAACTTTTACTTAATATTTGCTTATCAATAAACTTTTTGATTTTTTGAATTATTAACCTTAAGATTAGTGTTATTTTTTATCTTCGTCCTCAGGCAATAATATATGCCTTTTGCGGGCTCGGACAAGGTCAGTCAACAGATATTCTATCTGCCCGTTGATAGAGCGGAAGTCTTCCTCCGCCCAAGCTGCGATCTCCTTCCACAAGGTGGGGGAGAGGCGTAATAGTATTGGTTTTTTATCCTTTTCGATGTCTTTCATTTTAATATATCGAACCGCTGTTGACTATCGGTTGAGCGTCTCTGTTGCCGCATAGAACTACCAAAAGATTACTTACCATTGCCGCTTTGCGCTCGTTGTCAAGCTCGACAATGCCTTTTTCGCTAAGCTTTGCAAGCGCCATTTCCACCATACCGACAGCGCCCTCTACTATCTTAATTCTTGCGTCAATAATAGCCTTGGCTTGTTGTCTCTGTAACATTGCTGCGGCGATTTCTGGAGCGTAGGAAAGGTGGGCTATACGCGCTTCGATAATCTCGATGCCCGCAATTATTACTCTTTCTTGCAATTCCTTGCGAAGCACTTCGGCTATCTCAAGTGAGCTGCCCCTCAAAGACTTTTCATCGCCCTCATCGCTTATGTCGTACGGATATTGTCTTGCTACATGACGTATTGCCGCGTCACTTTGTGTTGATACATATGTTGAGTAATTATCCACATTGAATACGGCTTTTGCGGTATCTTTAATTCTCCAGATTACTACTACGCCTATCTCGATGGGGTTACCCTCTAGGTCGTTGACCTTCTGCTTTTCATTAGCAAGAGTCATCGCCTTGAGCGAAATTTTCTTTCTTGAAGCCAACATCATAGCGTTAGCTTGCATCTTCGCCGGTAATTCTTCAGCCTTTGCCGCGGCTTCGTTGGTTGCAGCGGGATTAAAACCAGTACAGAAGGGATTGACCCAGAAAAATCCTTCGTTGGCGATTGTGCCGTAATATTTGCCGAATAGCACTAATACCAGCGCTTCGTTAGGCTTAATAATTTTGAATCCGCTGACTAAAAAGGTAAAAAGCGCTGTCAATATAAGCACTCCTAACACAATAAGTCCGGGTCTATTAATCGCTCCGCCGACTATTGCAAGAACTATACCTACGATAAAGGAAAGTATTGTCATTCCCAGCATGAACCAGCCGCTTTGGGGGGCTAACAGCTTTTCATCATATTGTTTTACTAGTTTATTTTGTTCCATATAATTATCTCCTATAATTTAATATTGTTTTGATATCATAATCATATTATTATTAAAATTGCATTTTGTCAATATCTTTATCAAAAAAAAGTGCAAAAAACGAATTATAATTTTTCACTGCATTTTGAACCGCTCGCAAAAAATGTAGCCAAGGGAGAATTGCGGCTATAACCACGCTGGCAAAAAACACATTTTGCCAGCTCCGCTCACGGAATAATATTGACTAATATTAATAATGGTAGTATAATCATTTTACATCACTTTTTGGAGGGAATATGAGTAAACGAGTAGAAGAAGCGATAGAAAGGTTTGGCTCGGGCGGTGTTTTTTTGACCGCTGGCGACAATGTAATGACGGTAGGTTGGGGACAATTCGGCATTATGTGGGGCAAACAGGTTTTTGTTGCGGCAATAAGACCGTCAAGATATACAGATAGTCTGGTGCAACAGACCAAGCAGTTTACTCTGTCCGTGCCCGCCATGGGCGAATTGAGCGGCGAGCTTGCGTTCGTAGGGACAAAAAGCGGGCGAGAACTGGACAAATGGTCAGCATGCTGTCTGACAAAGCAAAAAGCAAAAAGTGTGGATACCTTTGTTGTAGAGGGCTGCAAGCATTATTTTGAATGCAAAGTATTGACAAAGCTCCCGTTAAAACAGGAAGAAATCCCGTCGTTGGATTTACGCTGGTATCCTACAGGCGACGATTATCATAATCTTTATATTGCTGAGATAGTGGAAAGCTACGGGAACTAATGGCGCTTTGTATATTTTCGATTGATTATAATACGGATGGATATACGATGGTTGATAACGCTTTTATCAGCCATTACCTTCCGTATGCCGGTGAGAGCGCGCTGAAAGTTTATCTCCTTGGCATCAACCTTTGTCAAAATCCACAAGGTCAAGATAATACGCTGGATAATATGTGTATATCGCTTGATATGACAGCCGAAGATGTTATTCGCGCATTTGAGCATTGGGAGACAAGGGGACTAGTCAGCATTGCCTCGCGGTCTCCGCTTACCGTGCGTTTTAACTCACCTCGCGCGGCGTTTGCGCCTAACCGCAAATTTAATAAGGACAAATACTCGGATTTTCTTGAAAATTTGCAATTACTATTCCCCGACAGGACGCTTTCTTCTAATGAGCTTTATCAGTATTTGACGCTTATTGAGGACAACAATATCGAGCCGGACGCCGTGTTGCTTATCGCTAAATACTGCGTTGATTTGAAAGGAGTAAGCATTAGATACGCATATATTATCAGCGTTGCTAAGAACTGGATTGAAGAGGGTTGCCATAATGTAGCCGACGTGGAGGACAGACTCAAGGAGAGCGAAGCGGCATCCGAAAATATCCGCGCGATATTCAAGGCTCTGAAGAAAATATCCAAGCCCGATATTGAGGACAGGCAATATTATCTCAAATGGACGAAGAACTGGGGTTATAGCGACGAATGTATTAAACTTGCCGCATCATCGGTCAAGCGTGGCGGAATGGAGAAACTGGACGCAGTGTTAGACGAATATTTTAAGCAAAGTATCTTCACCGTACAGGATATCAAAGAATACGCAAAGCGGCGCGAGCAGATGTATAACGTCTCGGTGCAGGTCAATAAGATACTCGGATTGTATTATCAAAGTCTTGATTTTATAGTGGAGAGTTATATTCACCCTTGGTTGCAAAAGGGCTATGAGGGCGATGGACTTGTTATGATAGCGAAATATTGCTTTATGAACAGTATCCGACAGTTGGAGGGAATGAATAAGGTCGTCAATAGCTTTTACGAAGAAGGTATAATCACAGAAAACAGTATTAACGAGCATCTGCACGGACTTATGAAGAACGATTCTATAATCAGCGAGATTATTGCAGTGACAGGCAGTACGCGCAATGTTACGGAGAACGATAGAAAATTCTATCTCACTTGGAGTATTACCTGGAACTTTAGCGACGAATTGATACTGGAAGCCGCCAAGATTGCCGAGGGCAGAGCGTACGCTTTTACTTATATTAACAAAGTATTGTCAAAATGGAAGGAAGAGGGAGTCAAGAGTACCGTAGACTTCAATAAACAGACAACCAGCGCCGGGATTAAGCTGGATAAAGAATATAAGATAGCCGAAATCCGCAATATTCTCATGGGTGACGAAGAATACCGCCGCCTTGAGCAGGAAAAAAAGAAGCTTGCGCTTGATATGTCGAGATATTTATCGCGGGGAGAGAATATGCCATCCGAGATGGAAACACGGTACAAGCAAATACTTAATGACTTAGATGCAAGAATTAATGCGTTAGGATATGCTCCCTCAGATTTGAAAAAGTAAGGTAAATATATAAATCCACATAAAAACTATAAAAGATAAATAAAAAGCAAACAGTTAATAAAGCAAACAGATAAATTAATTAAACCAGTAAAAATATAGTAATAGTTAAAAACGCCGCTCAATGAGCGGCGTTATTTGTATAACTATAGAAAAGGATACAATGAATAAATACATTGAATTAGGCTAATTTACATACAACAGACCTATTTTTTACTATATTTATTGATTTTCGACTGGCTGAGGCAAAGTATTAAAAAGCACTTTTTCCCGTTTTGTAAATTCCTTTTTGAATATCGCATAAGCGATTGGCAAGAATATCAACGCCGAGAGAGAGTCAGCTATAAGGTTAGAGAACCATATTCCGCTAATTCCCGTAAGATATAACAGCAGCGCGACTGTCGGTACAAGAAAGACAAGCTGTCTTGTAAGGGACATAATTAAAGCGGCAAAGCCTTTGCCGAGCGATTGATAAGCAATTATTGTGGTAATGCCGAACGCCGCAGGCACAAAGGACAGGGAAATAATACGGAAAGCGCGCACGCCGAGCGCAAGACCTTCCGCGTCCAGCCTGAACAGCATAAGAATATATTCGGGCACCGAAAGGAAGAGAATCATACCGGCAAATAGTATCGAGCCCGAGATTAACAGCGTAATAATATACGCCTTTTTGAACCTCTCGCGGTTGCCCGCTCCGTAGTTATAGCTCATTATAGGCAAAGCGCCTTGCATAAGTCCGAATACTGGCATAAATACAAATGACTGCACCCTGCAATATACGCCTAGCACTGTAATTGCGTAAGCGTATTGCTTAATAATCAAATTAACTAGAGTAAGCGATACGGAGGTCAAAGAGTTGATAATAGTAGTCGGCAGTCCTACCCGTATTATTGCTGATAAATATTTGCGCCGTATGCGGAAGCCTTTGAAAGAAATGCTTATATCGTGCTTCTTGAAGATGAACATACATAACACATAGGTAAACGCCGCGCCCTGCCCGATAACTGTGGCTATCGCCGCGCCTTTAATGCCCATCTCCGGGAATATCCAAAACCCGAAAATCAGTATCGGGTCAAGTACAATATTAGTAATTGCGCCGATAAGTTGAGCGAACATAGGCACGCGCATATTGCCTGTTGCCTGCAGCATTTTCGCCAAAGTTATTTCGAGGAAAGAGAACATACTGATACATACGACAATGGACAGATAGCTCGTGCCGTATTGAATTATAATCGGATCTGAGGTATAAAGCTCCATAAAAGGTCTGCTGGCAAGTAATCCCACCGCAATGAAGATTAAGCCGAATAATAGCGCGAGGAATAAGCCGTGCTGAGCCGTTTTGTTGGCTTCATCATATTTCTTTTCGCCAAGCATTCTTGAGATGAACGCATTAGAACCTACTCCAATACCCAGCGCAAAAGCAATCACGAGCATTTGCATAGGGAAAGCTATAGTCAGCGCGTCAAGCGGAGCGGAGGACATCCCGAGGCTGTCTAATAGCGGCGTAGAATATCTAGCTATATATAAAGAATCCACAATGCTGTAAAGCGCTTGGACAAGCATGGAAAGTATTGCGGGCAGGCTCATATTCATAATAAGCTTACCCATTGGCATATCCGCCATTTTTCGTGAGGTTAATGTGCTCATAACTGATTAAGTATAACTGCAATAAAAGTTATTGGCAACCAAAAAAGAGATAATTTGTGCTACATCGTTTAATATTAAAAAAAATTAAACAATACAGAATTTTGTCTCAAAATAAGCAGTGTAAGCGAGTAATAAAGTAATTAGCTATTAATTATGTATCTATTATTTGATTAATATTGACAAAATTAGCAATATCAATTATTATTTATATGATTTGCATAAGCAATGTATATTTAACAACATTATATATAGTGAGTACAAGATAAGCGTTGCAAGAACAAAATGAATAATCATTAATTGATTTTATAAGGAGTGGAGTATGGATTATAAAAAGTATGTTAGCAAAGTTGCTTACGAAATGAAGCCCTCGGGTATTAGAAAATATTTTGATATTGCGGCGACAATGCCAGACAGCATCTCACTTGGTGTCGGCGAGCCGAATTTTGTGACTCCAAGCGTGGGTTGCGAGGCTGCGATTAAGTCGATTAAGGACGGTATTACCCGTTATACCTCCAATAGCGGATTATTAGAGCTAAGAGAGCTGATATCCCGCTACATGAGAGAGAAGTTCAGCATCAACTACACTACCGACGAGATAATAATGACGGTGGGCGCATCAGAGGGTATCGACATTGCATTGCTTGCGCTACTTAATCCCGGGGACGAGGTACTGCTCCCCGAACCCTGCTTTGTGGCGTATTCTCCGGCGATAAAGCTTGCAGGCGGCGTACCCGTTGTGCTTAAATGCGTTAAGGAGAACGGTTTTATCGTTACTCCCGATATGATTGAGAATAACGTCACCCCTAAGACCAAAGCAATATTGATGTGTTATCCTAACAACCCCACGGGCGGGATTATGACTAAGAGTGAGCTGGAAGCGCTGCTCCCAGCCATCAAAAAGAACGATCTGATAGTATTGTCAGACGAGATATACGCAGAGCTTACATACGGCGGTATCAAGCATACCAGCATTGCTTCGCTTGAAGATATGTGGGAACGCACAATAGTGTTCAACGGTTTTTCAAAATCTTTTGCAATGACTGGCTGGAGACTGGGTTTTGTATGCGCGCCGCGCGAGTTTGCTAAGCATATACTCAAGATTCACCAATATATGATTATGTGCGCGCCGACTGCCGCTCAATATGCGGCGGTTGCAATGCTGAAAGATGCTTTTTCTAATGACTTTGCCGAGGTTGCAAAGATGCGTGACGAGTATGACCGCAAGAGAAAGTTTTTGTACAAATCTCTTATTGATATGGGCATAGAATGTTTTGAACCGAAAGGCGCGTTCTACATGTTCCCCAACGTAGAGAAGACGGGGCTAAACGGAGAAGATTTTATTGAACAATTACTTGCAAAATACAAAGTTTGTATTCCCCCGGGTATCGCGTTCGGCGAGGCAGGCTATTACCACATAAGGATAAGCTACGCTTACGCTATGGAGACCATCGAGCTTGCTATGGAAAAGATGCGCGAGTTTATGCAGGAATTGAAAAATAGGAAATTCGAATAACTTATTATGCTTGACCAAGCAACGGTTTTAAGTTATTATAATAATCGTTGCGGATAACCAGTATCCGCAACAAGCCACGCTAATATGGCTCAGCTGGTAGAGCAGTTCATTCGTAATGAACAGGTCGTCAGTTCGAATCTGACTATTAGCTCCAAAAAGGACAGCCTACGCTGTCCTTTTTTAATGGCAATAAGTTAAGTGCCTGTTAATTACGAATGAACAGGTCGGAAGTTCGCAGCCGAAGGCTTGTGCCGAGAAGTTGCAATTAAAAGGTATAAACCTGGCACGAAAACGAAAAGAGAATAAGAGCAATAACCATAGCGCACATTGAAATGACTATTAGCTCCAAAAAGGACAGCTTCCGCTGTCCTTTTTTAATGGCAATAAGTTAAGTGCCTGTTAATTACGAATGAACAGGTCG
>SACC01000227.1 GCA_009928745.1 Clostridia bacterium | reverse complement strand
GAGCCTAGTTTTACACTTACAGTCGTATAATAATATGAATCGCCCGTACCCAAAAGCACCGTATAGGTCATGTACTCATCAAGTGTCAGGGAGTTATTCAAAAACGAAGGCATATTTGAACCGCCGCCGGTAAAGCCGCTGCCTTTCTGGAATCCGCCGTTGTCGATTGTTTCTTTCATTTGAGATGTAAAATCATAGGAAATAGTTGCTGTCACTGACAAGCTATCGAGAGTGTCATCCTTAGCTTTAACCGCCGATTCCCTGATGGAAAGCGCAATGCATGCGGAAACAGATATTATAAGAGCAATAATGCAGATAAGTATGTTCCTGACCTTCGCGCGCGAAATGCTTTTGATTGCGTTTTTGATTATATACATAATTACCCCCGTGAACTAACTTCACGGGGGATTTTACAGGATATATCTGAAATAAACCTTAAACAGTGAAAAGCCTTAAACTTTATTGATTTTTTTTACATATGATCTTCTGACTTTATTTTGATGATGTTCAAAATAAACAAACTGCGCGCGTACTTTTTCATTTGATTCAAGCGTAAGATTGGTTTCAAAATATTCAATTTTTCCCTTCTTCATTACCTTCATAAGCTCAAAAAGCATAATGGCATTAATACCAAGGTTCTGAAGCCGGGGAGTCACGCCGACAAGCCCGAGGTCGATAGTGGTGGGACGATATTTTTCTTTAAGTACTTTATAAATACAGGGTAAGGTTAAGCGTCCTCCACTTTTTTGTACGGCTCTGCCGATACCCGGTATGCTTACGCCGAAAGCCACCGCTTTTTCGTCCTTATCGCAAAGTACAATACAGTATTTCCGGTTAATAATAAGTTTGAAACTGTCGGCGAAATTCTTTCTCATGCTTTCTGTAAACGGAAACGTACCGTAAAGACCGGAATAAGTATCGTCAAGAAGGTCGAATATGTCATTAAGATATTTTTTTATATATCCGGAATTTGTCTTCGCCGTTCCAATGTGAAGGTTGAACTTTTTCATCATCCACGCGCTGACGCGTCCAAGCCTTATAAAGCTGTCATCTTTAGGTAACGTCATTCTGTGCTCATACCAGTCGACTTCCTTAACAAATCCGTAAGCTTCAATCAGATCGGCGTAATAATCATAATTATATTGTTCTTCGAAAGTCTGGTGCTGGTCAAATCCTTCGATAAGCAGTCCTTCGCGTTCGAGATCGGAAAAGCCCAGCGGACCGCATATAGTGTCCATTCCCTGCTCGGCAGCCCATGCCTCGGCAGCTTTGAACAGAGCATTTGAAACCTCACGGTCGTTTATTGAATCAAAGCGTGTAAAACGTGCGCGTTTTTCATTATGTTTGGTATTATACAAATCCTGAATAAGAACGGATATGCGCCCGACCACTTTGCTGCCGTTGTAAGCCAGAAAATATTCGGCTCTTGCTGTTTCGTAATAAAAATAGTTTTTGT
Organism: Clostridia bacterium; assembly: GCA_009928745.1. Classification (GTDB taxonomy): domain Bacteria; phylum Bacillota; class Clostridia; order Christensenellales; family CAG-1252; genus SACC01. Next base: position 1,752 of record SACC01000227.1, on the reverse strand, counting down.
TGAATATTTTCTTCTCGTCATTATAAAGAGCGGGTACGAAATATTCATTTCCCTTATACAACTCCAGCGGAAATTCAAGGAACTGCTTTTTTTCTTTTCCGCTGCGTACAGGTCTTACTTCAATCATTGTTATTCCCCTTTTTTACTCATAATGCCGCGTAATTATACACGAATATTGCGCGAATATTTCGCCAGCAATCTGTTTATTTTTTCCATATAGCCGCCTTCTGCAAGAGCAAGAATTTGACCGACGGCATTTTTTACGCATATTCCCTTTGCCGCTCCGTGCAATTTTACAAGCGGCTTCCTTATTCCTAACATATATGCTCCGCCGAGAGTATTGAAATCGAGAGCTTGTCCGATATTCTTTGTGATAATACTCGCAGATTTTATGAATTCATCGTCTTTTCTATGATCATGGACGGTTTTTTGGAACAACTCCGAAAGATACCTCACCGTTCCCTCCACCGCTTTTATCACAACATTCCCCGTGAAGCCGTCACAGACTATCACATCGTGTTTACCGCGGAGTATATCGCATGCCTCTGTATTGCCCTGAAAATTTATCGGAAGAGCTTTCAGCGCCGTATAAGCTTCTTTGGTGACTCGGTTCCCCTTGGTATCCTCTGTTCCGATCGAAAGCAAAGCCACCGAAGGATTGGACTTCCCGGCAAAGCTTTCCATGAAAGCAGTGCCGATAAGAGCGTACTGAACGAGATGCCGCGCTTCGCAGTCAACTCGAGCTCCGCAGTCGAGAATACAAGTCACTCCGCCGTTTTCCACCGGTATAAGCGATAAAACGGATGGTGTCAGCACACCTTCCGCTTTGCCGAGAATAAGCACACTCCCTGCAAGCACAGCTCCGGTATTCCCGGCTGCGATAAGGCCCACCGCTTCATCGTCGTCACGCAGGGCATATAACGCTTTTACAATAGTTGCATCTTTTTTAGAACGAAGCGCCGATACGGGTGATTCGCCGTTGGTGATTATTTCACGGGCGGGTATTATACCGATACGGTTTCTCGTCGATAAGTCCGTGAATGTGTAATTGTTGAGAACGTTGTTTATAACATCCCCGTCACCGGTTATCATCAGTACCACGTCATCATACATCGCGGAAGCTTCCGCCGCACCGCGTATCAGTTCCGAAGGATCGTCGCTGCCGAATAAATCAAGAATTATTTTACGTTTCTTCATTCCCGTTATTATGCCGTCACCCGTTAAATTATGCCTTATGCCGGGTGTTTTCTCCTCATGTTATTTGTATTGAAAAATACGAAATTACATGACATTATTTGCTGAAAAACTGTTAAATATTCATCTGTAAGACACAGTTTTTCGAAGATAAACATAAACTAATTCTATATGTGTAACTATAACTCTATTTTAACATAAAATCAATAGTTAATGTCATTATTCGTATATTTCAACCGATTTTATCATAATATATTAATGGTGATGATTATGGATGATAAGAAAACGAAAAAGCACGAGCTTAAGCGACCGTATTCGGATATAAATTCAATAGCTTCGTCGACAGAATGTACCGGGCTGACGCAGTTCATTCCGGAAACGGAGCATGAAACCGAATCGTTCAAGAACCTTTACGATATTCCGCTTTCGGCGGAGGAAGTAAAGGAAACGCGGGAGAGAGAAAAATAACTCTCCCGCGTTTAATTTATGTTTTATAACACAAGTTTGAATTTTATTTTCAAAAACACTTGACAATGTAAAGAAGATATGATAATATAC
>SACC01000226.1 GCA_009928745.1 Clostridia bacterium | reverse complement strand
TGTAGTCAGCGATATAGAAAGAATAGGTGACTATGCGGAGAATATATGCGAATATACCGAAAGATTAATTAAGGCTAATACTCCTTTCTCTGATAGCGCCAAAGCCGAAGTATGCGAAATGAATAACGCTATTCAAATGTTGTATGCGACCACAATCCGCGTATTTAATAAGCTGGATGTTCAGGCTTTAATGCAGGCGGAAACTTATGAATCGCTTGTAGACGATTATAAGAAAAATCTCACAATCGCCCATGTTGCGCGGCTTGAAGAAGGCAAATGTTCAGCAGAAAGCGGCGCGGTATTTTTATCACTGGTAAGCAATATGGAAAGAATTGCCGATCATATGATGAATGTTGCCAAGAGTATAACCGCTTATACGAAAACTCCTGTAATTCATACCATTACGGCATAGTAATTATACATAATCCGCATATACCTTATAATTTTTAATAGCGAAGCAATGCATATAGACGAATACGCGCAATAAAACCCTTCTGAGAAATATCAGAAGGGTTTTTGCGCAATCAGGGAATGATGCTAGTGTAAAAATTATTTGCCTTATGTATTTATACGCGCGACATATATGTACCGCTACGGGTGTCAATTCGGACTACATCTCCCTCGTTGACGAACATAGGTACTTGAATTTTTAAGCCCGTCTCAAGCGTTGCAGGTTTTGTGCCAGCCTGAGCCGTGTCGCCTCTTACTGCAGGGTCACATTGGGTAATCAACAGTTCAACAAAGTTATCCGGTTCGACAGAGAAAGCGCTGCCCTTAAAAAATGATACCGTAACTTTTGAATTCTCTTTAATGTAATTCAACGCGAGTTCAACCTGACTGAAGTTGAGGGGCATTTGCTCGTAATTTTCAATATCCATAAAGTAATAGAACTCACCGTCGGTGTAAAGATATTCCATATCCTTTCTGTCAATATGCGCCGCCTCAAACTTGTCTGTAGGATTAAAGGTACGCTCAATAACGCCGCCTGTTATAACATTCCTCATCTTAGTACGCACAAATGCCGCGCCTTTGCCCGGCTTTACATGTTGAAAATCAACGATAACCATTACATTGTTATCTATCTCAAAGGTAATACCCTTTCTAAAATCGCCTGCGAATACATATCCCATATCTGCCTCCTAAATTATTATCAATTTTTTATCACTGTGACTTAATACAACAGCTTTACTATCCTTTATTGTAACCAAATCTTCAATCCTGACACCAAACTTACCGGTGTAAATACCCGGCTCAATGGAAAACACCATATTATTGTCAAGTATATCGACACTGCTCTTTGCAAGATATGGTTTCTCATGCACTTCTACCCCTACTCCGTGACCGAGTGAGTGTAAAAAATAGCTTCCATAACCGTAGTCTTCTATCACCTTGCGGCTTATGCCATCGGCTTGCGCGCCCGTAATACCAGCAAATAAGCCTTTTATGGCAAGTTCATTGGCTTCCTTAACAATATTATATACCTTGATATATTCTTCAGTCGGCTTCCCGAAAGAAAAAGAACGTGTAAGATCTGCGCAATAGCCTTTGTGAATTGCTCCAAAGTCAAGGGTAATCGGATCGCCGTATTTAAGCTGTCTTGACGACGGATGTCCGTGCGGATTGGCGGTATTTTCGCCAAAAACGCATATTGTATCAAAGGATATACCCTCACCGCCTTCCTGAACAAGCAAAAGTTGTAGTCTGTATGCAAGCTCCAGTTCGCTAATACCTTCCTTTATCTCGCCTAGCACACGGCTGAACGTTCTGTCCGTTATATTGCAAGCCTCTTGAATAAGCGCAAGCTCGCTTTCCGTCTTTGTTATCCTTATTTTAGCTATATTATCGCATATGTCAAAGAATTTTACACCTTCGAACAATTCTTCGTATTGTTTATAATTTGCATATGTCAATGAGCCTAATTCCAGTCCAAGACGCTTGACCTTATGCGCAGCAGTAAGGTTTTGGACGGTTTTAGCGAATTGTTTGCCTGCGTCTATAACTTCAAAAATTGAAGGTATTGCCTTGCGCGCTTCATTAGTGTATCTTGCGTCTGTAAGATAATAACACTTATCGGGCGTTACGAATATACAACAGTCGGGATTCTTATAACCTGTAAAATAAAGCGCCGTATACTGCGAAGTTATTAGCGCCGCGTCCACACCGGCAGTTTTCAACAAGTTAAATATCATATACTCCCCTATTATGTCTAGTCTTACTGATCACAATATTACTATTATAAAATAAATTAGCCTAAAATGCAATTATTTAATTAATAATACTAAATATTTAGCATTTTACTGAATATATTCTTCATATCTAATGCGTCAAGCGACTGCGTGCCCGCAGATTCGCATATAATGTACGGCGTCAAATTGTAATCTATTATAACTTCTGCCAACGGCTCAAAACTCGGACCGTAGATTATGTCGTCAAAAGTGAGATGTCTTAACTCGCCGCTTTTGCCATATTCAATTTTGCTAAAATGAACATGCATATTTTTGACTTTCCATTCATCAAGTGAATTAAGCATTGTATCAATGATTCTTTTGTAATCATCTTTGCCCTTTAAGATGCCTTGTCCCCTTGCGTTAATATGTCCAAAATCCACACACGGGATAAACATTTTATCAATATTACAGATATCAATTATCTCGCTAAGCGTACCCATCTGATTAATTTTGCCCATTGTTTCGATGCAAATTAGCATATCTGCATAGCCGTTTTCATGGAGAATAGGCACAAGGCTACGTACGTTGTCAAGCATAAGCGCGGCAGCCATACTACGCTCCTCTTTTAGCGGAGAGCCGGGATGAACTACACAACGCCTGCCGCCTAAATCCTTCAGTGCGCTCAAAGATGACAGAAGATAGTTGTATGTTGCGTGGATTTTGTCCAAATCGGGGTTAGCAAAGTTTATATAATATGGCGCATGCACGCTTATCTCAATACCAGTTTCCTTAAATGCTTCGGCAATAAGCAAAGCTGTCTCACTTTGCATATTTACACCTCTGCCAAAGGAATATTCAAAGCAGTCAAGATTCATATCGACTAAATACTTCGGCATTTCCAAAGTAGCTTTGTTGCCCAGTTCATAGAATCTGGTATCAGCGCCTGAAGGTCCGAATTTTATCATAAATCCTTTATAACCCTTTTCACATCAAGGTTAATCTGTTCTCTCAACGCTTGTATTGATGTAAAACGGCTGGTCTTACGTAGATAGT
>SACC01000225.1 GCA_009928745.1 Clostridia bacterium | reverse complement strand
CGAGCATACCGAGCAACAGTTATAGTATCAGTTCGGGCACCAAGTCCCAGGCCTGGACTATTAATCCTAAGGTAGTGACGGTTAGCTGGACACATTCGAGCCCGTACACCTACGACAAGACCGCGAAGACGGTCTCGGCGGCGGTATCCAATCTTGAAAGCGGGGATTCGGCATCGCTTACGATAACGAACACGGGCGCGTTGGACGGCGGGAGATATCTCAATCATACGGCAACCGACGCCGGACTATACAAAGCGGTAATAACCGCCGTAAGCAATAGTAACTATACGGTTTCGGGCGCAAGCGGACTCACGCTTAATTGGCAGATAGATAAGGCGACGATAACCGGAATATCGATGAGCAACAAGACCGTTACATATAACGGCGCAGAGCACACGATAACGGTAAGCGGAACCGCTACGCAGTACAGCGATACGGTAACGGTAGTATATTCGATAGATCCTGCGGGAAGCGCCTCTAACGGCGCGGTAAACGCGGGCGTATATACGGTAGACGCTACAGTTACCCACGGCAATTACAATAATCTTTCGCTCAGCGCAACGCTGACGATAAGCTCCGGGATAATGACAGTAATTACTTTAAACGATGTCGGAAGTCTAACATTTGAAGACATTCAAGAACCGGCGGGAACCGCAATAAGTGCGCCTGAAGTTGATGAGGACGATTTGTTGACCGGATATGAGTTGCATTGGTATACCGATATTGCTTTTAGCAATGAATATACCTTTTCGGTTATGCCCGAATCGAATATTGAACTGTGGGGAAGATGGGTGTATATTGCGGTGGATGAGGGCTTTTTCCCATACTACGAAGAGTTTACCTCCGATTCAATCTCCATAGGAAGTACAGAAGAACTGCAATTTTATATGGATTTTATAGGTTTTTTTGATCTTACGAGCTCCGATTTAACAACGGCACAGCAATCAGTGGGGATTACTTACGTATCCGGTAATGAAAACATTCAAGCAGAATTTTTATCCGCTTCTGAACTATGCACTTATGCGACAACCGGAGGGTTTAGCTTGTCTATAGCGGTCGACTCATCTTTTAAGATATTCGTGACCTCGAGTCGACGAAGCATTGAAGCAACATTATCTGCGGCGGAGTCAAATTCCTACGACCAAATCGGCAATATTTTATACGCCCCGCATACATCCGATCGTGATAGCGAATATAACGATTTTTGGGTTAACGAAGTAACCATGACAGCAAATGTTACAACTACCAATCAGTTGTTATATGTTCTTGAGCATGGTTATAAGCCTGTACCCGTTGAAAGCTCTGCTGCCGATTTAATATACAGCGAAGCAAAAGCTGTGCTTCGTAGTATTATTTCGGATTCTATGACCGACTATGAAAAAGTCGAAACCATTTATATGTGGCTCGTAATGAATGTCGCATACGATTATGCCGTTCTTGAAGTGGAATTGGACTGGCAATATTACGATGCTTACTATCTTGAGGGCGTATTTAATAACGGCAGGGCGGTCTGTGACGGAATCGCCAAAGCATTAAGCGTTATGTGCCGCATAGAAGGAATTCCGGCAGTCCGCATCGAAGGAACGGGAAACGGCGGCGGCCATGCCTGGAACAAGGTACTTTTGGATGAAGAATGGTATGTTCTTGACGCGACCTGGGGTGGAAGCAGAGTATCGCTTTCTTCGACTTATTATGAAATGCTTGATTTTCAGGATTTTCTACTTACCGATTCCGAAAAAGCAGCGATGAATTGTGACGACAATACTTACACGCAATTGATTGCCGATACCGAATACGATTTTTACGGAGAAAAGGATCTTGAAATCAACGGTTATTATTTGGATTTAATTATTGATAGTACCGAAGAATTAAGTTATTTGCTGCAATACTATTTGTCGTACTATTCGGTTTACGGCGGTTTGTATAATCATATAACAATAGAATTTGTAATCAATTACGAAGTCGGCGAATCCTTTAACGATGAATGTAGTGCAGCTATCGCTTTGTTGACAACAAGAGGATTTAGCTGGTCACATAATGCAATGAGAGCGGGAGAAATCATTATCGGATCTGTAAATATATTGTTCTTATCATAATAGCTTCAATTTAAAATAATCATTTGCAGTTTTGCCGATTATTATAATCGGCATTTTTGCTTTTCCGTAAGATATTGACTATATAAGCAATAAAGGGAGCAAAAAGCTATTGAAAGTTGACAGTACAAATAAATATAATAATTATAAAAATACTTAAATTCAAAAAACTAAGGAGGGAATTATGGAACAAATCAAAATTAGCGCGAAGCAATTTAGGGCAGAAGGTATAAAACTAAAAGAAGTGCCTGTGCCAAAAAAATTTTTCAGTTGTTTAGATGCGCGGGGAAAATCAATGATTGCTACTTGTACATATCCTATTATGAAACGAAAAATAATTTTATATTGGTGTTTTTTCCTTACATTAGTAACAGGTATTCTTTTATCGACTTTAACTTCAATGACTGAAATAGGAGGGTTTTTATTGTTAATAGGCGGTTGCTTTGTTTTATTAACCACTATTAAATACAGTAATTTACTTGATGGATATATGCAACTTAGCGGAGACGGTTTGTTTATTTTGGGTTTACCGATATTTTTAATTGGAATGGTATTTAAATTATTATTAACAATAATTTTCGCTATTTTCCCTGCAAAAAATTCAGAACGCAGATTAGACTTGCCTCGTATTGTACTTCCTGCCGGCATGGGTCTTGACGATATTATTTATGCTGCCGAAGAGGAAGATAAATTAGGAGGATTGTTTAATACAATAATGGAAATGTCTAATAGTGCAGGTAAAGAATATTATGGTAAGGAACTAAAAGCATACGATGAAAAATTAAAAAAGATTGATAATAGTTATAACACGGCAACTGCGGATGAGCAGAAAGCTTATGATGTCGCAAAAAAGCATTTAGAAGAAGAGCGGCGCATAGTTCAAGAAAAATACGATGAATCGGTAGATTAAATTAAAATCAACGTCAAATTTTAGGACAACGGCGAATATGTCGGCGAAATGTCGCCGGAGGTCAAGCAACGCCTGAAATCTACTAACTGAACAAAACCCCCTAAGTAATAACGAAACCGCAAAAACGGAAAAGCGGGAGCTTCGCAAGCGGGTTAGCGCGAAACCCCGCTCCGTTTGCGCCGCGTTTACTATCGGGTTAGTCAGTTAGTTAGGCGGGTGC
>SACC01000224.1 GCA_009928745.1 Clostridia bacterium | reverse complement strand
ACCATATTCTGTCCCATATCATACACATACACTCCGGGACGTGGCTGGGTGATGCCCACCGGCTTGAGTGTCTCCATTACACGGATGGGATTGATCCGCTCCGTTACCAATGCGCCCCCGAGAGCCTCCACTTGCTCGACTTCTTTCCAACGCGCGTAAACAACATAATTTCTGTCTATTTTCTTTTCCGAAAAATAAGTATCGGTAAAAGGATTGTTCCAAATATTTTCATCTAAAAACCAACCTAGAAATATAAAACCGTCCTTAGAAAGGTTGGGCAAATGTATTTCTCCCTTGCCTTTTAATTTAATTATAGCCACTTCTTCGCCGAAAGAAACAAAGGATATGCTATATCCTTTGTCATTGCAAGCGGTTGTTGCCGTAAAAATGAATGTCAGGATTAATAAAAATACTATTAATCTGGTTGCCTTTCTCATTTGAATTCCTTTGATTTAACCCAAGTATTTTGTTCCCGTTATGGTTCTTCCATCGGGTGTTTGCGGAGTGGTTAGCTTTCTGCAATCAGCGAAAGAATACTCTCCTAAAAGTATGTCTCCCGTACCGTGAATTATAAGCGTAGTGAGGTTAGTCATAGAAACAAAGGCTCCGCTGCCGATATAATTTACGTTTTGCGGAATAATTATCCTAATAAGCACGCTGTTTCCCCGCAAATAATAATTCCTATATTCTGTATCTATAATTACCGCCTTGACTGGTAATGTAGAAATAACTCCGTCAATACTAAAATCGTGTATATCGGGTATTTGTAAAAAATCTACCGTGATACCTGCCTCCATCCCGACTAAAGCAAGTCCAATTACATTAACGCTATCCGCAGGATTGGTTAAGGTGTATTCCTTGGTGGTAAAATTATAGCTTCCGTCTATCCTTTCATTGTCGGCATTAATCGGAACAAACAACTGATATTTTAGCGAAGCATTTTCATTAACAACGCCCATTTCAAAAACTACCGAAGCCGCAGGCATGGTAGTCCATATAGCGTAAGTCGAATACACAGACAAACCCACCATTACAGCAAGCAAAGCAATTATTAAAGTTGTTTTTAGGACTAATCTTTTTTTCATATTTTATTCCATTCCCTCTACAACTAAAGACATTTCGCACCAAATGGACTCTTGCGCCATTATCGTAGGGTCGACAAGCTCGTCGACATTGGCAAAACTAATTGTTACGTTAAAGAACACCTTTTGACTGCTTGTTATTGTTAATATCCCTGTCATATTGTCGGCCGATTGACTTACCAAAGGATAAACCGTTACTGTTTCCGTTTCATTTAAATCAGGATCAACCACAACCAAATCATAATATACAAAATCTACGTTTGTATAAACAAACTCGGCTTTACTGAAGGTTTCTGAAGACAAGCCGCTACCTGCTTTCATGGAAATTTTGTAGTGCAGATTAGAAACAATTCCTGTGCCTTGAAGCAACGTAAAGTTGCCCGAATAGGTTTTTTGATTGGCGGCCTTGGATACGTATGAGGGTGTTTCGTCAAGTTCGTCATACTCAGTCAGCGGGTCCATATACATGCCGTTTGCCACGGCATAAGGCATAGCAACCGCAGGAGAAAGATATCTGTCGTCACCTTCCTGCATATTGTCAACAGGCACTTCCAAATATAAATAAAGAATACCGCTTGCATCAACGTCCAAAACGAAAACCGCGCTGAACTGCACTTGATACCATGCGTACGAAGCTGTAACAGCCATTGCCAAAGTTAAGGCAATAAGCAAAATGCTTATTATCGCCCTGGCTGTTTTTTTATTTAGATTAGCAGTTTTTCTTGCGTTCATAATTTGTTATTATACCATATATCATTATTGTCTGTATAGATTAAAATAATATTAAACTAGAATGTCCTATAGTACGCATACAAAGTAACGTTGCCCGTAATTGGCTGAGAACCATTATATGCCGTGGTGTTGTCGTGACGTTTGCCTAATTCCGACTCTGTTGTTGACCAATGTACAAAGTCCCTCGATTCCGCGCTTTCTATTCTGTAATAATCACTATCCTGCACAAAATAAGAATTAAATGTTTCTCCCTCGAGTACAGCTAGAGGATATACGTCTGTTGATACAACCGTTTCCACACCGTTAACTATGTGAACAAGCCTTCCCTCATAAATACTTATTGGGGAGAATTCTTGGTCAACGTTTAACGTAAATGTATAAGTCCTGCGCCATACTCCGTAAAGGGTCTTGTCTGCATTAACTACTGTATTAAAGTCATATTCGTTTTCTGCGAAGGTTGCATAAGTGGCGCTTTGGTTTTCACTCCAGCCAACGAATACCACTCCGCTATAAGCAGGATCGGAAGGCTTCGTTATTTTTGAGCCTTTCGCAATATAAGTGATAGTACTTGTCGGCGTATAGCCTGCCCAGTTATAATTAAATGTAATTTTGGGCATCGCCGTCCAACCTGCATAAACTGTCATGTCGCTTGATATTGCTACATTTTTTAGTGAGTTGTTCAGGAAAGGAATTGTACATTCTTCGTCGTAATACCAGCCGTTAAAGGTATATAAGCTCCTTTCAGCCACGGGAAGCGACAAAAGTCCGTTACCTGTTGTCGCAAGATATGTAGTAGCGCAAGTTCCGCCATTGGGATTAAGATTTACTTTGTAAAGTTCTTTTAACCCGAAGCTTAAGCTGATTTTTATGTTACTAAACATATATTTTTGATTGCTCAGCGGGAAAATATAGCTGGCGCTTATGTCTGCTTGTGTAGTTTGCAGAAGGTTGTAGCCTGTTTCCGATTGGAAAATTATTTGCAGTTCAAAGAAATACTCATAACCTGCCTCCATAAGTAAGGGCGCGCCTGTACTGGCGTTAACCAAAAAGCCATTTTCTTGCTTGTAATTTATATTAACCGGAACATCGGTAATCCCGTTGAAATAAGAAAACATATTCATACGGAAGGTAAAATGAGAAAGCATCTCCTGCCCTATCTCATCGCTGGCAAGATATGTTTCTTCTCTGGGCTTGCCGAAAGAGAACGTGCCTCTGTTCGGCGTTTGGGATTCGTAGTTGATCTGGTATTTTGTCGGGGGCGGGGCCAGCTCGAGTTTCTGGTCTCTTCTGCAATTGTTGCCGCCAAAGGAGAACTGACAGCTTCTCCTGAACAGCGCTTTGTTGTTTTCGACCGCGTACCGATTTGGGGCGATGACGACTTTCCTCTTCTCTTTTATCTCGTTTCGCCACGACATGGTCAGTTTTAT
>SACC01000223.1 GCA_009928745.1 Clostridia bacterium | reverse complement strand
CAATTATTGAAGAATTAAAGTTAAAAGCGCCACAGCATAGGGACAGAATAATTAAAACTGTCTTTGTCGGAGGAGGTACTCCCTCGCGAATGCCATGCGGCGAGCTTACCCGAATTATTGAAGCGGTAAAGAATAATTATAATTTTGCCGTGGAAGAATTTTCTGTGGAAGTCAATCCCGTTTCTTTTGACATTCACCATATAAAAGAATATCAATCGCTAGGCGTCAACCGCATAAGCGTTGGGGTTCAATCGCTGGACGACAAAATATTGCAAAGTATCGGAAGAGCGCATAACTCAAAGGATGCGATGACGGCGCTGGGACTTGCTACAATGTACTTTGATAATGTCAATGCTGATGTAATGCTGGGATTACCCGAGCAAAGCGTATTATCTCTTGTGGACACGCTTAACGGATTATTTGCAAAAAGAGTGCAGCATATATCGTGTTACGGTCTAATCCTTGAGGAAAATACTCCTTTATATAGAATGGTAAAATCGGGAGAGGTTAAGCTGCCTGACGAAGATTGGGCAGTCAATATGTATAATATCGCCAAAGATATTCTTGAAGCCAATGGCTACAACCGTTATGAAATAAGCAATTTTGCCCGCGTTGGATATCAGTGCATTCATAACAAAATATATTGGTACAGAGATGATTATATCGGCGTCGGAGTTGCGGCGCATAGCCTTGTCGGAGATATAAGAAGCTCGAATATCAGCTCCACATCTGAATACATTGAAACGCTCAGTACGGGAAAATTAGCTGTAGCTGAAGAATTAGTTTTAAGCGTTGAAGATAAAAAAACCGAAGCGATTATGCTTGCATTGCGATGCAGCGAAGGATTAAATATTGAGAGTTTTAATAGAGAATTTAATACAGATTTTTTAGAAGAATACTCAGCAAAGTTATCTAAGGTACGCCAATATATCAGCGTAGATAATAATTGCTTAACAATAAAACCAAAGCATATTTATGTCAGTAATTCAATAATCTCGGATTTAATATAAAAATGGTATTTTGCGGGGACAAAGTATAATTTGCATCAGTAATTATAAGCACTGTCATCCCGACCGCAGTGGAGGGATCTCAAACCATAATTACGACACCAATTAAAGCAATGTAATCCCGACTGCGCATACGCTCAGTCGGGATTACACTAAAAGTACATTTAGTTGGAAAAGGTTACCTTAAATAATATCGAGAACTACGCCTGTAACGACGATAACGACTGATATCCAGTATATAACCTTTACCCAAGACGCCTTGTTGCGAACGTAATTGTAAGAAGTGAACAATGCCCAGGTAAACAGGATAATAGCCGCGACAGTCTTAAGAATAGCAGGTATATTACTGTTTGCTTGAACAAGACCCAGTATTGCGGCAATAAGCCAAGCAAGCGCCGAACAAATTACTGCAACGAACGCCATTGCGTACACCATATTTGTGTTAACTGCTTTTGCATTTTTACTCATATTTAATTCTCCCATATATAGTTATTTTATTAAAAAAATCAATTATTATTCAATATGTTATTTTCATGAGAATCGGGGTTGACTGTCACCGAATTAAAGTTAGTGTATGTCACCATACCGCATTTTTGAGAGGGGTGACGGCGCACATTTCTGCGTTCGGTATAGTCCACCATAACTTTTGTATTATTGCGCTGCTCCGAATAATATGCTGCAATCTCTGCGGCGGCAACAATTACCGAATCAGGTACCTTCTTGCCACAGGATATAATAACGGTGTGAGAGCCGTGGAAGGCTTTTACGTGCAGCCAAATGTCGCTTTCTGTGGCGGTTTTGAAGGTTAATTTATCGTTTTGAATATTGTTTTTACCGCGATATACCGTAAAGCCTTCAATAACAAACTTTGTCAGAACAGCAGGTGGCATAGCTTTTACTTTGGCTGTCTTTTTTACCTCTTTCTGCATAATACCGTTCTTAACAAGCTCTTCTTCAATTTCGGCTAAATCTTTAGATTCCTCCGCCATTAAAAAACTTTGTTGCACTGACATAAGATAATTAAGAAGCTGTGTGTTTTCCTCAACTTGAGTGGTGGCTACTGTAAAGGTTCTTTTAAGTTTTGAATATTTTTTATAATAATGCTGCGCGTTTTCTTGCGCATTAAGCTGCGGATTGAGCTGTATTACAGTGTCTTTATTTTCGTAATAGTTAAATAATGAGATTTTCTCAGCGCCTTTTTTTATATTATGGATGTTAGCGTTAATTAACTCACCGCTGATGCGGAAACTCTCGGTATTTGCGCATTCTTCCAATTTTAATCTTGCGTGCTTAAGGTATCTTTGCGCCTTGACAATTGCCGCTTTTAAGGCTGCGGCTATGCTTTTGCCGCTGTTTTTAAGCCTTAACTCCTTGTCCTTTTCCGAAGTCAACAAATCTATCGCTTCATTAAGCGATTCCATAGGTAAAAAGGATTTTTGAGTATGCAAATATGGCAGTATATAATAATCCTCGTATTTGCCTGCTGAGTTAAGGCTTATGCAAGGCGCGTAATCGCTACTGTTAAAAATGCTCAGCATTTTAGTGATTTCGCAAGTTATTATATTAACTTCTTCTTCAAACAGGGTGGTAAGCATCGGATCAAGTCCGGCGCGGTATATTATCTCTAGCAGCGTTGACGAGGCAAAGCCCGATATGTTTTTGAAAATATAATCGTATAGCGCAGTTCCGCTCATTAAAGACAGCGATTTTATAATACTTTCACTATCAAAAGGGGATATCTTTGCCTGCTGAGGCAATTCGTATTTCATACGGGGCAATACGCATCTCAAATTATCCTCAGGCGTAATATGTTTGAGAGAGTCACTAATGACATTTTCTGCGTCGGTAAGAATAATATTGCTGTATCTTCCGATAAGTTCTACATATAGATAAAACTTTGTCTCGTAAAAAAGTTCGGTTTTACCCTTGAGCTCAAAACACGCAATACGGTCGTCTGCAACTAAATATACGCCCTCAATTTTGGAATTAACAATATGTCGTCTTAAGTGCATAGCAAAAGGCGGCGCGGTATAGGGATTATCCTTTTTGCGCGTGGTCAAATGCAATCTTGGGTTATTGGAATTAACTGATATTACAAGCAAGTGATTGGTTTGTCCCGCTCTTATCGTCAGCATTATCTCGTCCTTTTCGGGCTGAGTAACCTTATCAATCCTGCCACCCATAAGGGTTTTGCATAATTCGTGTGTCAGCGCGTTAAGCGTAAATACATCGTTCGGCATAAAAA
>SACC01000222.1 GCA_009928745.1 Clostridia bacterium | reverse complement strand
AACCGCCATTATTGCTCCTGTTCCGTAATCCATCATAACATAATCGGCAACGAATATCGGCAGAACCTTACCGTTGACGGGATTAATCGCGGTTATACCCTCGATTCTAACTCCTGTCTTTTCCTTCTGAAGCTGTACCCTCTCAAACTCGTTTTTGCGTTTTGCCTGTTCTTGATAATCTCTTATTTCGCCAAGGTTAAGCACTTTTGCGCTGTACTTTTCGATAATAGGATGCTCGGGCGCAATTACCATGAATGTTGCGCCGAATAAGGTATCCGCGCGTGTTGTATATACCTTCAGGGTGTCGTTGACATTCAGGTCAAAATCTATTTCCGCGCCGTAGGAACGACCAATCCAATTGCTCTGTTCCAACTTGATTCTAGGCAAAAAGTTGAGATCATCAAGCCCGTCCAAAAGCCTGTCGGCGTAATCGCGTATCTTCAAGAACCATACATTCTTTTCCTTTTGAACAACCTCTTTGCCGCATCTGTCACATACGCCGCCCTGCGATTCTTCATTAGCCAAAACCACTTGGCAATTAGGACAATAATTAACATAAGCGCGGCTTTTGTACGCTAAACCTCTTTTGAAAAGCTGAATAAATATCCACTGTGTCCACTTATAATAGTCAGGATCGGTAGTATCAACCACTCTGCTCCAGTCAAAAGAATAGCCCACACGCTTGAGTTGCTTGACAAATAGCTCGATATTCTTATCGGTGACAATACGCGGATGCTGTTTTGTCTTCATCGCGTAATTCTCCGTCGGCAATCCGAACGCGTCCCAGCCTATGGGGAATAACACATTATAACCTTCCAGACGCTTCTTGCGGGCAATAACCTCGATAGAAGTATAGGCTCTGATATGCCCGACATGCAGACCGATACCGGATGGATAAGGGAACTCAATAAGTCCGTAAAATTTAGGCTTTGCAGAAAAATCCACAGCTTCAAAGGTCTTCTTATCTTCCCATATCTGCTGCCATTTTTTTTCTATTTCGTGAGCATTATAAAGATTTGACATAAACCGCCTCATTTTATTGTAATAAATTACATTTATTCTATCACAAGTTGGTATAAAGCGCAATAGAAATACTCCCTCAAATTATTTTTAAGGGAGTATTTTCCGCTATCAAAAAACTTAAATTTATTTTTTTTTTATTAATAAATCGATAAACTTTCTGCAAAAAATTTGCTCAAGTTTTGTGGAGTGTATTATAGCGCGACAGCGTTCTCGGTTAGCTCAACGCTTCTGCCGACATCGGTATTATCAGCGGTGCCGTCTCTAAGATTCTTGACGGGATGAGGAGACTCCTCAAAGCGGTAATCCTTACCCTTTTTCTTAATATATTTGTCAATAACTGCGTGGGAAGGAACATCCTTGGTGTTCTTATTGACAATATTTTGATAACGGAAAAAGTCAAAAGTCTCGGGCAAGTCTTTAACCTTGGCATAATCTTCGCGCATACTTGTAATATTAGTGGTATTTTTGAGAACTTGTCTGACATAATCCTTAGTCGGATGGAAAGTCAATAGCTCGGGGAAAGCGCCGTTAGGTATCACCATCTGCCAGTCCTTTTTCTCAAATTTTTTGAGCAGTTCAGCCGCCTTATGAAGATGCGCAATCTCCTGCATTAAGCAATTCTCCCATACCTTTTTTACATTCGCGTCAGTCTCGTCCATAAAGCATGAATAATACAGATAACACTCGACATATTCGTGCATAAGATTACCCTCGAACCAAGTGCAATTAGTATCCAAAAGACTGCCGTAATGACTGACATGCTGCTCTTCTATCATGGCTATTTCAGCGTACAGCTGTCTGCCGATATCCGAGCTGTAAAAACTTGCGATATTCATATAATAGTTCATTGTCTGTTGCTCGGCGGCAGTAATTATCGCAACATTTAATTTTGTTATCGGGTCTGCGGTCTTGCTGTCGATATGTCTTTTTATATCTTCATACGGATAACGATGCTCGGATATTGTCGGACGCCCCGGCATTATCTCGGCATAACCACCAATCAGCCGCTCGGCTCTCACGCCGCTTTCCATCTCCAGCAAATCGGCATATCTATACAGGTGGTCAAAATCCTCAAGCAGCGCAAAATCAAGCGCTTGTTTTACATACTTATTAGGTTCTCTCGCCGCAAGAATCGCAGTAAGGTCAACAGCCAGATGCTCATATCCGATAGTAGTCTCAAGCAATGGCTCGTCAATCGGTTTTAAGCAGGAAATCGTCTTTTGCTGTTGCTGCTCGTTACGCCTGACCAGCGCAATCTCGCGTCTTGCGTCATTGTTGTCGCAATGTCTGGAAAAACTATGCGAATGCCATACCGCTTCATACTCAGTGCCGTTCATCAGGATAATCCTCAGCTTGGTATAAGGGTCTACGGTATTTTTGTCGTACGATTTTGGATATAATTTTTTCCAGTCGTCATATACTTTATCAAATTTTATAGGTTTTTGGTCAAATGGGTTAAAGCTCATAAAAAAATCCTCCATACGCAATTATTGACATACAGAGGATATTTATTCTTAATTGAAATTTGTTTTTCAATTATTTTAGCTGATTATACGCTATCGCTTATAGGGGTTATTTTGCTAGTTATCACAGTTGTTCTACGGATTATTTTAGCTAGTTTTGCTATAGCTTGTTCGATTATTTTAACTGATAACTTCAATTGTTTTAGCTGATTATACGCTTTTATAAGTCGATTTTGTTATCCGCATCTGACGGCTTTTGACTGTTTTGCATATCGCTTTCTGCGCTGTTTTCCTTTTGCGCGGCATTATTTTCGTCAATGTTTTCCGATTGTTTTTGCGCCGCGATGAACTCCTCTACCGCTTGCTTAGCGATTTGCTCTTTTAAGGCTTCTATATCCTCGACGGGGACTTCCGTATTCTCATGTTCGCTCTCTGCGCTCACCTTTGCCATACGTACAAATTGCAAAATAAGCATAGCAAGCAGCGGTACGGCAATCAGCAAAGCGTATCCCCACGGATTGCGCAATAATTTTACTAAGAAGGTTATTACCGGTAATTTTGTTATGAATTTTGCAACGACATTTTCTACTGGTATATACTCTGCAGGAGCGCCCGTCTTGAGACCTCGCGTTATAATATACAGCTTATCGTCCTCGGGATTAACAAAAGGCGTAGCGATTACTTCATGGGTGACGCTTCTGCCTTCCAAAAGTCCGCCCGGCGATATAAAAGTGACATAGTCGCCGATTACCAGCTCGTCGGCGGTGCAGC
>SACC01000221.1 GCA_009928745.1 Clostridia bacterium | reverse complement strand
CAGACATAAATAAATCATTAGTTGGAACAAATGCTTTTCTAACTAATTTACCATATTCATATCTAATAGGTATATTTTGAAGATTAGGCTCGGTTGAAGATAATCTGCCCGTTGTGGTCACCGCCTGCTTGAATAAAGTACGCAATCTGCTGTCAGTATCAATTTTTAGTCCTGTGATATAGGTTGATAAAAGTTTGCTGAGCTGCCTATACCGTAGTAGCAAGGGTATCATCGGATGCTTATCAATAAGGAAGTTAAGTTTATCTGCGCCCGTGCTTTGCTTTTTATCAGTGGGCAAGCGCAGTTCTTCGAACAATACAACTGCAAGCTGTTTAGGTGAGTTGATATTGAAAGGATGACCAGCGAACTGATATATGCTTTCTGTAAGTTCGGCAAGCTCGTGTGAAAATTTACCCTCCAGCTCATCCAATACTTTTTTATCAACCTTGAAGCCAACTTTTTCCATTTCGTATAAAACCGGCACAAGGGGCAACTCAATATTATAATATACATTGCGCAATTCTTGCTCTTCAATCTTTTGCTCCAGCTTCTTATAAAGCGCTAATAGCTGAGAGGTCGTCTCCTCGCCCGAATAGCCGTAAAACTTCAGCATTTCAAGAGGGGAATTCAATATATTGCCTGCGTCAAGCACATAAGACATAAGCATAATGTCTTCCGCTTCAAAACTTTGCTTATCAAGCTCTGTTGACAGCGCGTGGAAGGTGGATTTTATATCATACCCCACTTTTTTTATAGTCTTGTCCAAAAATATCGGCGCTAATTTTTCTATAACTGAGGAATAATCAAGCCCGTCCGATAATAAGTCTCTCACAATATTTACTCTATATTCTTTGGCTACATCACAAGTGAAAGATATAGTATTGTCTATGCTATACACAAATAGTTTCTTATGTCTTATCTGTTGCAAGACATTATCTAATTGTTCCTTGTCGTTGACAGGGCAAATCTCGCAGTGATGTTCTAAAACGGGCTTGTAGTTTTCAAATTCAAAACGGGTGACAAGAGAATGAAAATTAAGCTCCGTCATCATTTTTTGAGCGTCGCCGCTAAACGGATATTTTAACTCCATTTCTTCAAGTTTTATGTTAATATCCATATCGCAGCAAATTGTCGCAAGCCACTTGGAGAAATACGCCGTATCCTTGTTGTCGATTAATTTTTCCTGCAGTTTGCCCTTGATACTTCCTATGTTAGCGTATATCCCGTCCAAATCCTTGTAATCGGCAATAAGCTGTCTGGCTGTCTTTTCTCCTACTCCAGCAACACCTTTTATATTATCCGAGTTGTCTCCCATAAGCCCCTTAAGGTCTTTCACTTGGGATGGAGTCAATCCTTCTTCAAGCAATCTCTCGGGCGTGTATTCTACTACATCGGTAATGCCTCTCTTGGTATAAAAAACTGTAATTTTATCATCAATAAGCTGCAAACAATCCTTATCTCCCGATACAATAATAGTGTCAAGAGCAAAACTCTTGGCTATTGAGCCTAAAATATCGTCTGCTTCATATCCTTCCTTCTCTATATAGGTTATCCGCATTGCTCGGAGTAAGTCCTTGAGCATAGGCACCTGCTGCACAAGTTCTTCAGGCATCGGCTTGCGTAGCGCTTTGTAATCCTTATATTGGTCGTGGCGGAATGTCGGTCCTTTCAAGTCAAAAGCTACTGCAATGTGAGTTGGTTTTACATTGCTAATCAATCTATTGAGCATCGCTGCGAAGCCGTAAACGCCTCCGGTGCTTCTACCCTTGCCGTCAGTAAGATTGGGCATTGCATAAAATGCCCGATTAATTAAGCTGTTGCCGTCAATTAGAACTAATTTCATTTACACCCCGTCAGGTTTAATATTATCAATAGTATATTATCTATATATTCATTATAAAATATGGAATATAATGCATAATATTATTATAAACTATTAGGCGGATATTAACAATAGTTTGCCTTCAAATAGCTATAATTGATTGACATTTTTTACTAAAAAAATTAAACTGGATATGTATGGAAGTATGGACTATTATTAAAAACATTTTAATGTTGCTTGCAGGTCTCGGAGTCTTTATGTACGGAATGAAACATATGGGTGACAGCTTGCAGGCAGGCTCAGGTGAAAAACTGCGCTATGTCTTTTCCAAAATTACAGGCAGCCGAATGAGAGGTATTGCGACGGGCGCGGCAGTTACTGCGGTAATCCAAAGCTCCTCTGCTACTACTGTAATGGTTGTTGGCTTTGTTAACGCAGGTATACTGACGCTCACCCAAGCAACTTCAGTAATTATGGGCGCTAATATCGGCACAACGGTGACCGGACTTATAATTTCTCTAAAATCCTTACCCATTGCGCAAATATTTGCTGCGCTTTCCTGTATCGGAATATTTATAATAATCTTTTCCAAAAACGCCCGTCTTAGAATAATTGCCAATGTAATTATCGGATTGGGCTTTATTTTTGTAGGTCTTATCATTATGGGTAGCGCAATGAAAGATTTTAGCGCTTTGCCTGCTGTCAAAGAAATGTTTATTAATACTACCAATCCTATTTTGCTTCTATTAATCGGCGCGCTCCTTACTGCAATAATACAAAGTTCATCAGCCACTACCGGTATATTGATAACGCTTGCCGGAGTCGGGCTTATAGAACTAGACAGCGCTCTTTATGTCATTCTAGGCGTAAATATCGGTACTTGCATTACGGCAATGCTCGCGGCAATAGGTACTGTCACCGCTGCGAAAAGAGCCGCTGTGGTGCATCTGCTGTTTAATCTTATAGGTACTTTTGTATTTTTAATGTTATTTATTATTCCCTCAATTAACAGAGCCATAGTATTCATACTTCCTGGCAATATCGAATTCAAAATTGCAATTTTCCACTTGTTGTTCAATATTTCTACTACCTTGTTGCTTGCGCCATTTATAGGTATACTTGTAAGGTTTGTTGAGAAGATTGTTCCTGGCAAATTGATTATTGATACGCACGCTTTAACAACAAAGTACATTGACGACCGTCTGCTTGCCACTCCTTCAATCGCTCTAGGCGAATGCAAAGAGGAGATAATATACATGGCGGGTCTGGCTTATGACAATTTTGCAACTTCTATCAAGGCTATTATTAGTTTTGACTTATCCGAACGCGAGGCTTTTGACAAGCAAGAGAATCTTATTAACTACTTGAACAAAGAAATAACCAAATATCTTGTGAAGATATCCGGATCCATTGCATCAACCTATGAAGAAGCTATTATAG
>SACC01000007.1 GCA_009928745.1 Clostridia bacterium | reverse complement strand
AGCCAGCCCTTTGCTAAAACTTCTTGCTTAATCATAGCTATTAAGCCATATCCGCCGCCGAACGCAAACAGCCCGACTTTAAAGAAAGACCAGAATATTTCAAGATAAATCATCTGTTTTGTCCTCCTTAATTACTTGATTATTATTATCTGTTATTACATCTGTTTCGCCCGTTGTATCCTCGTTTATATTAATAGGTGTTTTCTCCTCTGTCGCTTCGTTTGTTTCCATGTTTTTCTTTGTTTTATTAATGGTCTCCTTGAACGCCATCACTAATACGCCGACAATACCGCCGATAAGGATTAAATATACGGAAGAAAAATTAACTGCAAAAATATTTAATACGGCAAGTGCTGCCGCAGCCAACACAAAAAGTACGAGGGCTAAAACGCTTTTTTTGCTCTTTTTTATCATTCTGAGCCCTGCGGCGATTATTAGCACCGCTACCGCAGCTTTTATTCCCATAAAGGCTTTTGCTACAAGTTCAAACTCTAAAAATCTATTAAATACCAGCGAAATACCATAGATAATGGCAAAAGATGGTAGTATAACTGCGATTGTTGCAACGATTGAGCCCAAAAATCCAAGCATCTTATACCCTACATAGGTCGCGCAATTAATCGCAATCGGTCCCGGCGTAGACTCGGCAATCGCCACCACGCTCATAAACTCTCCTTCATTAATCCACTTCTTTTTTATGACCAGCTCGATTTGCAAAAGAGAAATCATAGTGTATCCGCCGCCGAAGGTGAATAAACTAATCCTAATAAAAGTTATAAATATTTTAAAATAGTTACGCAATGTTTTTTCCATAACAACACAATTATTCTAACATAACCCGCCAATTTATACAATTATTTACACCATGTGTATAAAATAATAGCTAACAGCAAACAGCCGGCATGAAATGTTACCCCTTCTTTGGAGTTCATATCACTGTCCGGCTGTTTTGTTAATGTGTTTATATTTTTTGTTATTCTTTGATTTCAGGAGCGTTAACCGCTTTTGCTTTTGGATGCTTAATGAGCAGCATAAGGACTGCGCCGATAAGCGCTGCCGCAGAAGCTATTATGAATGCCGGGAACATAAGGCTTATATCATTTTTTGCTATGTCTTTAAAGTATCCTGCAATATACGAGGACGCAATTGCGCCCGCGCCAAAGCCTAAAAGGACAACGCCGTAATTCATACTCATATTCTTCGAACCGAAGTAATCGGCAGTAAGGGCGGGGAAATTGCCAAGGAAACCGCCGTATGCGAAGCCTACTAACGCAATCAGCGCAAATATCCAGTAGCCGCTTACAAAATTGACAACTATTATAAGCACTGATGTTGCAAGTAATAGTGCGAATATTGTATTGCGCCTGCCAAGTTTATCTGACATCCAGCCCCAAAACAATCTGCCGAAAGAATTAGAAATGGATATTATCATTATGCCTATTGTAGCTACTTCGACCGCAATTCCTTTGGCTATCGCTATTTGACTGGCCAAACCTATCATCATAAGTCCCGCCATACAAGCTAACATAAAGGTAACTGTAACAAAATAGAATTGAGACGTCTTCAACATTTCTTGAGTGTTAAAGTGTTGAACAAAGGTGCCCTTCTTAGGCTCGGGAGCTATCCAGCCTTTGGGCGAGTAACCGCTGGGCGGATCTACAATAAAAATGCCTCCCACTGTGCAAACAATTAAGAATATACCCGCAAGGATTGCGAATGTATACAGCTCTCCGATACCTGCTGCGCCATTACCAAGCGACTTAATTATTGAGCGCGCAATCGGAGTAAATATTACACCGCCGAAGCCTAGCGCGGATACTATTATACCGGTTATCATGCCGCGCTTATCGGGGAACCATTTTTGACAACAAGCGATTGAGGTAGAATAAATGAATCCCATACCTATACCGCCGATAATTCCATAGGTTATCCAGATAACCCAGCCAAAATCGGGTTTTACAAATGAGGATAAGAAGAAACCTAGAGCAAGCACAATTCCTCCGATAATTATAATCTTTCTTGTACCAATTTTTTGTTGAATCTTTCCTCCAATAGTGCTACCGACAGTAAGAACAGCTAGTAGCAAGGAGAAAGTCAATAGCGCATTCGCGCTGTTGCCTTTAAATAAATAGGCTGCGATGCCTGTCTGGAATACGCTCCAAATATACGCTGTTCCAAGACACATCTGTATAGCAATACTTGCAATTACAGGTATAATTCTTTTCGGTTCTTTAATCATCTGCTCTCTCCTTATCTTATGTATAATCATACATAGTACACTTACTTTAACTTATTTATTAAATAATTGTCAAATATAAATTGGATAACAGTATTTTAATATCAATGGAAATATATAAGTAGAAAGTATACTCAAAAATCCCCCGCATAATCTTGCGGGGAATTTAGATGAATTTTGTTTATTTTTTACTATTTCATCAATACCAGATCAATTCTCAATCGCTATCTTCTTGCCCCATAGCCTCCGCTTGACCCGCCGCCTCCGCGCCTTCTTATAAAAATTGCTCCGAACCCTCCGCCGCTTAATAATATTATAGGCAGAATAGCGAATAGTTTTGCCCATACGGACGAATAAGGCGAGAATATATATGCGATAAGACTCATTGGTATATCCAAACTGTAGTCTTCCTCAGCAATAATATATGCGCGATAGTCTTCCATATCATAATTAAAAGAACCGTAACCGTAAGCTTTAACGTAAATAATAGACAGCAACTCGTAATATAATTCTCCTAACCCCATATCCAGCGAGCCTTCCCATTCGGGATTGAACAGACAAGTCTCGATAAGAGTACCCGCCTCAGCTGCTGTAATATATTGCTCCATACGATAACCGATTTCTATCTCGGCGCTTATCAGATACTTTTCCTCTTCATCTTCAGTGAACAAAAGCAATACCAGCAAGCCCATATCGTTTTTACCAATACGCCACTGTCTAAAAAGCTCTGTCCTGTCTATTTCGCCAAGCTGCTCCTCGTTTTCCAAAAGCATTGTAGCCACAACAACCTGCGCGCCGCCGTCCACCTCATCCTTTGTGTTTTCGTATAAGCGCTCGCTTTCATTCAGTATCGTTAACTTAGTGCCCGGCAACAGTACGTCTGCAAAATCGTTGATATAATAATCCTTAGTAGGACGCGGGTATTTATTAGCCGAACAGGAAAACAGCAGCGCCGATACGGCTGCCGTTAATAATAAAAATATTACGATTTTAAAAGCATTTTTTGCCATAACCTTAGGAAGGTATTTCCTCAACTCCCTCAGGCACCGGCCAATACTCCATCTCTCTCTCCATATTGAACATTCCGATATACATAACACGCGGGAATTGTTTTGCTTTTGTGTTATATAATCTCACCGCTTCGTTAAAATCGCGTCTTGACACAGCAAGCGCGTTCTCCATACCGCTCACTTCATACACATATGTGGTGTATAAACCTGTAGCTGTAATATTCGGATTATCTTCTACGATTAGCAACAAATTACTAAGCGCCGCCGACTCCAGCGCGTCAGCAGCCATAAACTCCTCTGCGCTTTGCGCTGCAGCGTACGCCGCTCGCGCGTCCACAATCATTTGATATATTGTCTCGGCATGCGCCTCCAACCCGTTGACTGCAGCAAGAATCTGCGTCATCTTGTCATGGCGCTGTTGCAGACGGTTCATTATCTGAGCTTCGTATCCGTCAATATCCTCTCGCATCGCTACCGTGCTGTTGTAGCTTATCAGCACGGAAGAAAGCAAAATAATAAGTATTATTACGACTATTGCAATAGGGATAATCATTACAAGTTTTTTGTTCATTTTACTCATCTCCAAAAGTTTTTTTATCAAAAAAGGTCAGCATGACCATTTCAAAACAAAGCAGAAGGGTATCCAGTCCCATAATACAGAATGAAGTTACCGCAATAATGAAGCTGAAATCGCCATTCTTAATAATTAGCGCAATAAAGAAAAGGATAAGAATTGCAGGGGCAAGTATGTAGGATAGATATTGTAGCGCAACCGAATATATAAGAAAGTCCTTGCGCTCTAATTTTTTATAAAAAATCGAAATGTTTTTTTGAAATGACGGAAGGTCTCTGCGTGGAAAAAGCTTTAACGGTTTAAGATATTTGTCCATACGGTACGCCGAGGTCAATAATAATAATTGAGCAAAAAAACTTATAACGCAAGCAATTGCCAGCATACCCATAGTATTGAACCCTCCTTATCACGAACTTATGCCACTACAAATCAAAAAAGCATATTGTACGGCTTTGCACAAGAATAATTTACCACAAGATAATACGGTTGTCAATGGCAGATTAAATATTAGATATGGAAAAAGAAAATTTTAAAGAATAAGCTATCAAAAAGCGGCGGCAACCCCACGCTTTTAGCCGTAGTTCATTGATATCAAAATCCTGAAAAGATGAATTTCAAGATATATATATCTTGAAAAAAGGGGAACTTGGCAAATATTATATTGCGAGCGTCCCCTTCATGGAGTATACATAAACAACGCCTTTTGCATTGAATATTAGATGTTAGAAATAATAAGATTACCGTCTTGAGCGCTTGGCGAAAGGAATAAATTTGCCTGTTTTACTCTTATATGCGCTTGCGCCGTAAATTACAGATTTTTCTGGAGCTTTTTCACCCACAATATCTTCAAAAGTCGACAATGATTGAGACAATTTATGCTCGTTAAGGTCGGACTTTGTGGCTTGCTTGTACTTTTTGAGTGTAATCAATTCATCCGAATTATTAATAAGGGTAATAACACTGCCGCTTTTGCCGGCTCTACCGGTTCTGCCCATACGGTGAATATAATATTCCACATCTAACGGTAAATCATAGTTGAAAATATAATCAAGATTGTCAATATCAAGTCCTCTTGCCGCTACGTCGCTTGCAACAAGCACATCGATAGTGTGAGCCTTAAATGCGTCCAATGTCCTTTTTCTTTCTGCCTGACGCATATCGCCGTTGAGCGCCTGCGCATTAAAACCATTAGTAGTTAGCACACGCGCTATTATATCGGTCATTCTCTTGGTATTACAAAAAACTATGCTGCTTTGGGGAGAAAGTTTTTGGAACAGCTCGACAATCGCTTGTCTTTTGCCTGTCAAGTTAGTTCTTACATAACTCTGTTCTATCTCCACAAGCGTGGTATTAAGCTCGCCTATCTCGACATATTCGGGATTTTTCAAATACATTTTGGTAATCGCTTTGATTGCGGGGGGCATAGTAGCCGAAAACATTACCGTCTGTCTTTCTCTTGGTACGCTGATCAATATAGTCTCAATATCTTCTCTAAAGCCCATATTGAGCATTACGTCCGCTTCGTCTAGCACTACCAGTTTAACATTGTTAAGCCTTAGTGTGCGGCGTCTCAAGTGATCCATCAATCTGCCCGGCGTACCTACTACTATCTTAGCTCTTTTGAGCGCGGTAATCTGATTAATCATACTTGCGCCGCCATATACGCAGGCTATTGCGCAAGCTTCTTTATAAAGAGTTGCTTTTCTTGTTTCGTCCGCAACCTGTACCGCAAGTTCTCTGGTTGGGCATACAATCAGTACCTGTACTGCGGGCATTTCCACATCCACCATATCAATTGCCGGCAGACTGAAAGCGAAGGTTTTGCCCGAGCCGGTCTTGGATCTGCCGAAAATATCTCTACCGGCGAAAATTAGCGGTATGCACTTTTCCTGTATCTCTGTGGGATTCTCAAAGCCCTTACTTTCAAGCGCTTTCAAAATCTCTTCTGACAAATTTAAATGGTTAAACATATATCTCCTTAAAAAAAAGTGCAAAAAATAATTTGCACCTTCCCATTACATTTATTTTATATAATTATACAACATTTATGCAAGAGGGTCAAATATTATACAGCAATTAATGTAACATAATATTCTAATATTTTTCTTATTCGATTGTTACCGTTATTCCGCGTTTTATAAGCTTTTGAATAACCGCGTCGTAATCTGTCGCCCAGCATACATAATCTTCGCATACGACTCTTGCGTAACGCGGGGTAATGGTGAACTCTCCTGACGCTGTGAGCGCTATTTCGGTTACTCCACGGTTATCGCCGTAGGTAAGCAGTCTCGTAAAATCATATTCGGTAAACTTGAGACCCGATAATGTGGAGCCTATACGGTAATCCATATTGTTTGTGCTCATTTGTCCGGCGGTTAATCTTATTCCCTGATAATCCACGCTAAAATCATTATCGTGATGATGCCCGAAAAACATTGCTTTTGTACTGCCTAATTCTACCGCCTTATTAAAAAATGCGTCCTCACCCATATAGTTTTGATAGGTGCTTTTGCCCGTCAGCAAACGCCCGTAATGATACGCCGCGGTAGGATTGCCGCCGTTCCAGGCGCTTTCCCATGCTGTTAATACCTCCGGCACGGGGGTATGCATAAATGCCATCGAAGGTATTACCGCAGCGCTTTTTTTGCCGTATTGCAGGGCAGATATTGCGCGGATATGTCTTTCATACCACTCAATCTGCGCATCGGTTCTGATATAAGACCAACCCTCGGCAATGCCGCCGGTATCGTATTTGCGGTCAAAGACGCAGTCAAGTGCGCAAAGCGTATATATAATGTTTTGATTTTTATCCTTTATATTCACAAAGTAATTGCCAACTCCGTCGGCGCAATCTCCTTTGCTCATTAAACAATGCGGATATTCTATCAGCGCTTCGGCGAGTTGTTCGGGCGTATGCTGATAGGCTTCGCAGCTGTATTCAAATTCGTGATTGCCGAATATCGGCATCCAAGGGATATTACGGCTCTCAAAAATCTCGGCAAGTTGTCTGTATTCGGTAAAATTATCGCGGGTCCATGTTCGCAGCGCGTCACCGGTAATTATAATCAAATCAGGTTCAAGCGCGGCAAGCATTTTGTCAAGCATTGCAATCGTGGAAGCGTTATCTCCCGCTATTCCGTTGGTATGCCATAAACTCTCGTCAGTACCCAAAAAATATTCAAGGTGTATATCTGTAAGCTGCACTATTTTTATAGCGCCCCCGTCCGGCAAATATACAGCGGCATAACCGTCAGGGGAATCCTCAGCTCGCATAAAACCACTGTTTTGTTGGTTATTACTGCAGCCTGTTATAGCGAATAGTGAGCAGATTATTATTACTGTTGATATAAAATATATGATTCGCTTCATTTTTACCTCGCTATAATCTTAACTGCGCTAGTTTTGTTTATTTATTATCGTCCTTGCGGTTCAATAGGTCATTAAGCGTTCTTTCCTCTTTTTTTGCCCTTGTTGCAACAACGATTATTGCAACGCTATAAATCACTGCGCAAAGCAGCGCAAAAAGATATATCACAAAACTATATCTGAATACCGCTATCCCGAATATAAATCTTGCAATCGCCACAATAGGAGAAAGCGCGACAAAACCTAACGCTATACGCAGTATTTCGTTGCCTTTCTTCATTTTGAAAAGTGTTACGGCAAGTGTAATGAATATTGAGATAATAAAGGCGCCCGCGCTTACCTTCAAAAACGCTATTGTTATATTGAGCCGTCTTTGGACGGCAAAACATATTAAGAAGAACACAATATTAATAATTGTGTAGCTTATTGCATATCTATTGAGAGTCTTCTTTACTCCGTAATTCATTTTCTGTTACCTCCAAGCATTAGCTTTAATGCCGGCACATAATTGCGGGAGATTTCCACCATCTCACCATTAAAAAGTTTTGCCTCCATGCGACCGTTAAGCGCCGCTTTGAAGCTTTTTATCTTGTTCGCATTAAGTATGATAGTTTTATTTATTCTCAAAAAAGTTGAGTTGCCAAATATATTTTCCAACTCGTATAATCGGTACGAGGTTTCGTACACTTCTTTTTCGGTATAACAAAAGACCTTATCCTCTACGTTTTCAAAGTAGAAAATGTCAGGCGCTGAGATTAAGAAGCCCTTGCCGTCAGCTTTAACGGTAATGTTATTGTCAAACAAACGGAGAGTAGCGATAATGCTATTCACATTATCGCAACGCTCTTTACATTTTACAATAACTTCCGTTTCTGTAATATTGGCAATTTCCTCAACGGTAATTTTCATTATTCTCCCTGCTCTTCTAGCTCCGGATTAAGTTTTGCATCTAACATTGCGTTGACCTCGCTAAGGATTTCATTTACTCTAGCAACTGAGTTCACTCTTATCGTCATTTGCGCATCGGCATCGGTTAACACCGCTAACGCCTCATCAATAGTCGCAAGTGAGTATGATTGCCTTGCAGTACGGATTGCTGCATACACTTTGCCTATAGTTGCGGTTATAGATTGCTTAAGCGCAAGCGTTTCGTCAATATAGGCGGCGACAATTGCTTTATCTTCGGCAGATAGCGTTAAGCCGCTGCTCCGAAAACTCTTTACTTTGTCCTTAAAATCGGCGAATGCGAGCTTTACTGCCGCTGCATCCGCATCAAGTAAAGTTTGTTTTGCTTTGATACCGTCGAGATAATCCATCACGGCGATTACCTTTTGTCCGACAGTGAGCGCTCCGCCTTCAGATAATCCACTGTCTGCAGACAACATCACTATGGTTTCGAATTCAGTCGCCGCTGATATCATATTGTTGCTGTCCAAGTCTTGAGCGGCCGCCTTGTCAAGGCTGTTTGCTGATTCGATTGAGCCGGATACCGCACGTTGCAACTTGGCGAATTCGTCATTTAAGTTACACCCGACAAACACTCCTGCAATTGCGATTACGAGTATTATGCATACTATTGTTATTATTGTTTTTTTCATTATATCATACCTCCGATTATTTTTCAAACACAACCTTTTTGAGCGGTTCTTGTTCGTTATCCTGATTATATTCGGTGCAATTTGCACTGTCAATACCTAGAAACCTAACCTGCACAATAGGCGCGGTAAGTTGCGTTCGTCGGTAAAATATGCCGCGAATTTTGCATCTAAAACATGTTAAAATTGTCTTATGCTCGAGCGCGTATCCCTTATCGTAGTGGATAAAAAGATATTTTTGTCCACACCCTGCGATTGCTTGCTATTGCATTCAACTAATAAATATGCTAAACTTACTATTATGATAAAGGAGAATATTATGGATAAATACCCCGATTACATTTCAGAGAAAAGAAGACCGGTGGCTTCACCAAAATGCATTGTGCAAGACGGTCAGTCGCTATTCGGCACTTTTGCAACGCCGATTGAGAATCTTAATTTCTTAGACTGCGTTAAGCCTTGCGGAAAGTTATTACCGCACGCGCTTAATAAGATAAGATTCACAAAATGGGAGGCGCTTGAGGTAATGCTTGACGAAGGTACGTTATTATCCGCCGTATACCATATGGGAATGATGGGCTTCAGCATATTCGTATATTTTGACAAGACCGAAAAAAAGACTTACAGCTGGGTAAATTTTACTCAGGCAAAAAATTGTATCGTTGCCCCTAATCTTATCGACAGCGTAACGACGCTAACTACCAAAAACTCTTTTGCCGAATTGAATAACGAATTTCAAAACGGCTTGTGCCGCGCTAAAGGCAATTCAAAAAACAAGAAGTCGGGCGCTGTGGAATTCGAATTAAAGCTGTCAAGAATATCGCCTCCTTCCATCGTCAACATTCCGTTCGGCTCCAATAAGCCGCTTTATTCGGAGAAAGACTTTTTTAAGGCGGAAGGCTATATAGTAATCAACGGAAAAAAGATACTGACGAATGATAATTCAACTTCAATTATTGATGACCACAAGGGATACTATCCTTTTAAGGCGCACTACGACTGGCTGACTACAATGGGCAAAACCGAGATTGACGGTGAACAAAAATATCTCGCAATCAATTTTACCCGCAACCAGTCTATTAATCAGGACGATTATAACGAAAATCTGTTGTGGCTGGAGAACCAGAGCTGCCCGATACCGCCGGTCAAGTTCGAAAAAATCAGCAAGAATAAGTGGAAGGTTACTGACGAACATAATACCGTAGAAGTATACTTTGATATTGAAGCGGATTTTAAGATGATGACGCATCTGGGCATTTTGGATATCAGCTATACTTTGCCTTTCGGCAAAGTAAGCGGCTACGTGCACGACACTAACGGTAAAAAATACATTATCGACGGAATGTACGGTATAGGAGAAGACAAGAGCACAAGAATATAAAGCAAATTGTCGATATTCCTAATCTTTAATCTCTATATTATTTGCTTATTCGGCAATCTTTGCGGATTGCTCTAATAATTCTCCGCTGTAGTTGCGGTAATAAAGTTGCTTATCAAGAGCAATGTCTTTACTTATATAGTCGTAAAAATTCACTATAAGTTTAACTGCGTCTTTCTCGGCTCGCAAAAGTAGTTCTGCGAAGGTTTCATTGGTTAATTCAGGTTCGTTATGATATTTTGCAAAAGACGCGCGATTCAGGTTCATCCAGTCCTCATTTATCTTTTCACGGCGGGGACGCACAAATGGGCTGACGCATTGGGGAGCGCGGGCTATTATCTCTAACGCTCTAATAAACAAATATTTTATTCCCGTCGTATCATCGCAAAATCGGAGAAATACGCGCATCAGTTTAATTGCGCCCATTACTTTTTCAGGCGAAAGCTCAATATTGAACATCGGCGCGATTAATTTTGAATAATATACGGCAATCTCCTTTCTTGCGGCAGCTTGTATGTTCAAATTCTTATAGCTTTTGTGGAATACGGTATTGACTTTCATATTATCTCTCATACATATATAATCAAAGGCGCTTTCAAGAATAACATGCATATTTTCATGCGCGTTAGCAGGATAAAACTTCAGCATATCCTTTTCCTTATAATACACGTACGGGTGAATTACAGCATCTGCTGCATAATGACACAGCTGTCCAAGCAAAAATGCGATAATCGTGCCGCTGTTACGGCTTTTTGCATAATCTGCTGACGCTTGAAAAATCAAATGTGCATCTGTAGCCTTATGTATGTATTCGCCGAGCTGATTTAGCGGCTCTTTCTCGAATTTTAGATAAAAAAGCGGATCGGGACCCTGCGCGCCTAACAAAAAAGCTTGCGAATTGTTGTCAATTATCGCTTTAATGTCAGAATTCAACTCTTCCTTTACGGTTTTCGCAAAATAATAATGTATAACATTGGACGGCATCTTGCACCTCATATTAATATAATTACAAATATTATATCACATAAGTTATAATTTGTAATAATTGATAGAAAAACATTTTGTTTTATGTTAAAATAACATTAATAAATGCCCACGAATATTATCTATGAGGATTTTTATGAAATTTAAGATGACAAAACTTGAGAAAAATTGGGTACTCTACGATGTCGGCAATTCGGCATTCGTAATGATGATCTGCTCACTGTTACCGATATATTACGACACTCTTGCGAAAGCGCAGGGATATACTGAGGTACAGATAACGGCAATATTTGGCACCCTGCTTTCCCTATCCGCGCTAGCAATCGCCCTGCTTAATCCGATACTTGGCGCTATCGCCGATAATAGGGGCATGAAAAAGAAAATGTTTTTTATATTCCTTCTTATTGGTGTTGTAGGATGTTTCTTAGTCGGTATCAGCAGAAGTATCCCGTATCTTGCGGCAGTTATCATTATGAGCCGTATAGGCATGAGCGGTTCTGTAGTATTTTACGATGCAATGCTAGTTGATATTACGCAGGATAACCGCATGGACAACATATCCTCTCGGGGCTTTGCCTGGGGCTACATTGGCAGCTGTATACCTTTTGTAATGTGCTTGGGCATTTATGTACTTGCGACTATGCCAAAAGGCGCTCCGATACTTCCTATCGGCGAGGGAACTTCCATAATAATCGGTATGGCAATCACCGGTATTTGGTGGTTTGTTATGTCTACTCCGCTTTTAAGAAGCTACAAACAGGTGCACGGAGTGGAGCCTGCCAAGAACCAAATCAAAGAAGCTTTCAAAAAACTTGCTATAACCTTCAAAAATCTCCGTGCCTACAAGGCAGCTTTTATGTTTGTAATCGCTTTTTTCTTCTATATTAACGGCGTCGGCACTATTATTGGTATGAGCGTTGTTTATGCAAAACAGATATTAGGCGACATCAACGCCGTCTATCTTGTTGTCGCTCTCTTGATGACTCAGGTAGTCGCATGGCCTTGCGCGCTCCTATTCGGCAAGTTCGCAGATAAGCACAGTCCGAGAGTATTGATACTTATCAGCATCGGAGGCTATATCGCAATAACGATTTTTGGCGCTTTCCTCGACAATTTGTTGCAATTCTTCATTATGGCGTTTTTCGTTGGAATATTCCAAGGCGGAATACAGGCGCTTTCACGCTCATATTTTGCAAAGCTTGTACCCAAAGAAAAGTCCAATGAGTTTTTCGGCATATACGATATTTGCGGCAAAGGCGCATCAGTATTAGGACCAGCGCTAATGGGCGCAGCAACGGCAATTACAGGCAGTCCGCGAATCGGCGTTTCCTCGCTTATATTGTTCTTCTTAATCGGCGGTATAATATTACTTTTCTTGCCTAAAAACGTATCAGACAGACCCAATAACGAAGTAAATGCGGAGAATCTCGCCGCAGAAGCCGCGAATAATTCAGTATCATCTGTAGAAAAATAAAATTCAAATATAAGTAGGATTAAATGGAAAAAGTTTTTAATTTTCGCGATCTTGGCGCAACACCTGCGCAAGACGGCAGAACAGTAAAAAAAGGGCTTTTTTACAGGAGCGCAATGCTTAACGATGCAACGCCTGCCGATATTGCCTTTTTGAAAAGCCTTAACCTTAAGGTGATTTTTGACTATAGGGACGTGGATGAACTCGAGATAGTAAAAAAAGACCCTTACGCACTAATCGGCGCCAAACACCTTAACTACCCTACCGATATGCAGAACAAGAAGCTCTATAAATTAAAAAAATCTTCTCATTTTATGAAAGCTTTTCGCAAAGTAACTTTCGAGGATATAAAAGACACTTACCGTTGCATACCTTTTAATAACATAGGCTACAAAAAAATGACTGAAGCGCTCAGCGCGGGCGAAGTACCTCTATTGCAGCACTGCACCGCGGGCAAGGACCGCGCGGGGCTTGGCAGCGCAATTCTGCTGATGATTCTTGGAGTGGATTATCAATATATACTTGAAGACTATATGAAGAGTCTGGAAATCAAAAAGCATATAGAGGACAAAGTCGGTCACTATATTCCCAAAATATTCCGCGCAAGACTTTTAAAGCGCTTTGAACCGCTTTTTGTCGTACACGAATGTTTGCTCGAAACCGCATTTTCAGCAATCAAAGAACGGTATACAACTTTAGAAAATTATCTTTTGGAAGAATTCGGACTTGACGCTAAAGCATTATCTGATATTAGAGAAAGATACACCGAAAAAATATCCCAAAATTGATTTTGTATAAAATTTTGTATAAAAACATTACAAAGCTTTACTAATTTGGTATAATATAAATTGCTGACAAATTAACAAAGCCATAATTGTATGGCTAATTCAAACGCTTTTTTGGAATTAACTTTCCATTGATAAGATTCTGCCTTGTTTTTCTTTTATTAACTACGGTAGATGCGACTAGGAGGAACAAATGCTAACATCTAAGGATATCATAGCAAAAACCGAAAAATACGGAGCGCGTAATTACAGCCCAAAAGAGGTTGTTATTGAAAAGGCAAGCGGAGCGATAGCAATAAGCCCCGAGGGCAAGCAGTATTTTGATATGTTGAGCGCATATTCTGCGCTCAATCTAGGTCACTGCCATCCCGAAATCGTTGCCGCTGCAAAAGCGCAGCTAGACAAAGTGACGCTAACTTCGCGTGCTTTTCACAACTCAGTTCTATGCGAATTCTATGAAAGCCTTTGTAATTTGACTAATAAAAATATGATATTACCTATGAACACTGGCGCAGAAGCGGTAGAAACCGCAATAAAATGCGCGCGCCGCTGGGGCAATTACATAAAAGGCGTCAAAGACGGCGAACAGGAGATAATAGTTTGCGGACGCAATTTTCACGGAAGAACAAGTACAATTATATCCTTCAGCACTGATAACTCCGCGCGCAAAGGCTTTGGACCTTACTCTTGCGGCTTCAAGATAATACCCTTCGGCGACATAAAGGCGTTGAGCGCCGCAATAAATGATAACACTGTCGCATTTCTTGTGGAACCGATACAGGGCGAAGCGGGAATAATCGTACCGCCTGAAGGTTATCTGAAAAAAGTAAGAGGCATTTGTACCGACAACAACATATTATTTATCGCAGACGAGGTGCAGACAGGTTTTGCCCGCACAGGCAAAATGTTTGCGTGTCAGCATGAGGAAGTCGAACCCGATATATATATCTTAGGCAAGGCGCTAGGCGGAGGCATAATGCCGGTATCGGCAGTTGCAGCTGACAGCTCTATTCTCGGCGTATTCGACAACGGCTCTCACGGCTCGACTTTTGGCGGCAATCCTCTCGCCGCGGCTATTGCCGTAAAGACAATAGAAATACTTGTTAAGGGTGATTACGCAGCGCAAGCGGAAGAAAAAGGGAAATATTTTATGGATAAGCTGCGCGCAATTATCAACGACGATATTAAGGAAATACGCGGCAAAGGTCTGCTTATCGGGGTAGAGTTCAAGAGTTCTGCAGCGCCTTATGTAAAAAAATTAATTGAAGGCGGAGTGCTTGCCAAAGATACTAATAGACAAACTATCCGATTTGCTCCCCCGCTAATAATTACATACGCGCAATTAGACGCCGCTTGCGTAATAATTGCCGAGGCATTTTCTGGCAAAAATTGATGTGACTTTGACTTCTCTTTAAGGAATAAAGCAAAAACAATACATGCAAAAAGGACTGTTATTAGCAGTCCTTTTATTTATAATGCTATTCAGATAATGATTAATTGTTATTGTAGTTTTAGTCACTCTAAAATGGACAACAAACTACTTAATCTGCATAGGAGAATCTATTGCAAAGGAATATATCGTCTCATAATTCATACCTATGCAAATATTCAAAGTGCGGTTGGTCAGGTCATATACAGCGCTCCACTGCGTATCATTGATGAAGCCGCTTTCTTCAATATAATTATCAAGCCTGACTTCTTGAAGCAAAGCCATAGCTTCTTCCTTAGTTGTTAGTCCATTGGATGCGGTCAAGGCATCTTTTACCGCAGTATACCTCTCAATTCCAAGATCAATATCGCTGACATCGGGCGTAATAAAGAAGTTGGCTGCCATCTGAAAATCAACAGCGTTGCCATCATTATGCTCAGGATATATCAAAGTCATTTCGTTATCAATATATTCGATAATAACCGATGCGCCTGTTGCGTCCGCTATCTGATAATGATAACAAGCGCCTGCTGAATCATGCATATCGTATGCCTCGAATAACGCTATCGCCTCTGCAACAGTTGCCGCCTTGTCAAGCACCAGTCGAATCATTGTGGTAGTGGTCAATCCGATTTTGCCCGTGTCTTGCGCAGTCGGTTCGGCTTCGAGATAAAGCACGCCTATTGCAAGTCCGGCTTCGTTCATACCGTCGACCGGCACATATGGCGCGGCAAGCGTCAAAAAACGATTGAAATATTTATCCGGCAAATAGTCTTTGGCATAAGCCAAGAATCCCAGATTAACCATGGAGATACTTGCATATCCGTTATCGGGAGCGGTCCACACCATCAAAGACGGGGAATACTCCCAATCAAAATTCCTTGCAAAAAGGTATTCGCCTTCGGCAGTTACAGAGTTAAATGTAGTACATGCGTAATCCGACATATCAATTTTTATCGGTATGCCCTTGAATATCTGTTTTACTATGTAGTCAATCAATTCTTGATCTGAAGATGCGCCCACGGATAACAGATGGTCAAGGTTATAATCACGCTTATATTCCATTACAAAAAAGCCGTAATCGTCAATTTGCTCAATATTGCGTATTGCAGCAAGTTCTGTCCAAAAGACTCCGATTGCTGCAGAGGTGATAAGCATTATTAGCAAAATAAAACTTATAATAACACTCAGCGCAATCTTTGCGCTCTTCCCGCCAGTTGACTTTTTTGCCATATTTTCTCCTATTAATTATCTACTTTCTAAAATATCGGTGTAGCCCGTTACCATGCAGCCCTGTTTCTCTATCTTGGCTGTAACTTTTGCTCTGCTGCCTGAATTACCGCTACCGGATACCAAATATACCTCGACTTCCTTGGCTGCCGGCAATGCATCAACAATACTATTAAACGCGGGAGCGGGAAAACTTGCCCAAACAGGAGCGCATAGTATAATTTTGCCGTAATTGCTGTAATCAACGAAGAACGGCAGCACCTTAACGGATTTTTGACGAAGAGCGGCGAAGCATCCTTTTGAATACGCGCTCAGTACGCTTCTCTTCTTCAGCTCTTTTATCTCTACTATATCAGCGCCTAATTCCCTAGCTTTTTTTTCTGCAACAGACTTGGTATGACCATTGCACGAATAATACATTACTATTGTTT